>CAMDGL010000309.1 GCA_945897845.1 Chitinophaga pinensis
ATAAAACTGATCGGATTGGTTCAGATATAAAAGTTGTAGATTTGGCTCGCCGAATGCAATTTATAATGGGAAGACAAAAACTGATATCGCGGAATACTTTTTTTCAAATAGTTACAGGCTTGGTTTTGGGTCTGGTTGCCTGGATCTGGCATCGGCTTTCCGGCTTTCAAGCCGAGCGGGAGAGTAGGATCGAATTCAGGCATGGAACTGATATTCCGTTGGGCATCAGTTATTTTGAAAAGTATTATTTAATCCGGACAGAAAACTCGCTTCGTGCATTTTCAACGACTTGTACCCATGCCGGATGCCGGATTGGGAAAAGCAATGAGAATTCGCTTCAATGCAGTTGTCATGGTTCCCGATTTGAGGCTGAAACCGGCAAGCCGCTGAAAGGACCGGCCATCAAACCTTTGCAGGAATTTGAATGCCGGTTTAATGAGAAAACCGGGCAATGGGTGGTGAGGATGAAATCAGTTTTTTTCTAAATCATCGTTAGCATAGGACTCCGCTACGCTGCATCCTACGCTAATACAGAGCGGGGCGTTGCCCCATTTTGTATGGAATTGTTTGAACGTTGAATAATAGTCCTGAAGGGAACTTTAGCTCTCGAAGATGGAAAATCAATCTATTGGGCCTTCGAAGCATTTAATGAAGATGCTTCAATTGATTTGTCGCGGATTTCGAATCCTGAAAAAGCGTTTAAGGATGGGATCAGTCGCATTCAGGAATTGCGCAGTCACATCAAAGTTAATACCCCCGATTCGTACCTGAATGCCATGGTAAATGCATCAACTACAGCTATTGACGGTGCCTGGCACGCTCCGGTTTTTCACCATGGAGCCATGCAGTGGAATGTCCGTTTGCCCGGTTGGCGGACCATTTTTGGCGGAACCATGTTGGGCTGGCACGATCGGGTGAAAGCACAGGCCAAATTTTACATTGAAAGCCAGATCAGGGAATCGACTAAAACGAAACAGGAATCCGATACGGTAAAGCTGTATACCAAAGAGGGCAAAGGCTCACGCTTTTACGGTGTTGGTTACATCAGCCGAGATCAGGATTTTTACAACATGCAGTCCCAGTTTTTCGACCAGATTATCGAAGAATGGCGCTGGACTGCTGATCCGGAGCTGGAAGTTTTGTTGCGTCAGGCGCTCGAACTGCATTTGCTTTGGTTGCGGGAATGTTTCGACCCGGATGGAGACGGATGCTACGAAAGTTACCTGAATACCTGGCCCACCGATTCGCAGTGGTACAACGGGGGCGGCTCTGCCGAAGAAACGTCGTATGCTTACCGCGCACATTTGGCCGCCCGCGACATGGCTCGTCGGGCAAAAGATCCGGATACAGAAACTTTTCACAACCAAATGCTGGAGAAAATCAAAAAGGGATTTTTTGCGAAACTCTGGATTCCGGAGCGTGGACATTCGGGCTCGTATCGCGAGCAAGGCGGACATGAACGCCTTCACACCGATCCGTGGTTGTACAGTATTTTTCTGCCCATCGATGCGAAATTAACCAGCGATTTACAGGCCATTGAATCAACCTATTATTCGGAATGGGCTTTGCAGAACGATCAGAATCCACTTGGCGGCCGCAAGGTTTGGACTTCAAACTGGATTCCCGGAATCTGGTCAGTTCGCGAGTTATGGCCGGGCGACAATTACCATTTGGCTTTAAGCTATTTTCAGGCAGGTTTGCCCGATGATGGGTACGACATTTTGCGGGGGACTTTTATGCACAGTGGCTTTGGTTCGGTGGTTCCCGGCAACCTGGGCGATCCTGCGGGAGGAATCGATTTTGGCGATTGCATGCACCCGTTTACCCGCACTGTTGTGCAGGGTTTATTTGGTTTCAATCCCGATCTTCCAAACGGTATAGTGAATTTTAATCCTCAGTTTCCGTCTGATTGGAATCAGGCTTCCATGGAAATCCCGGATGTCCGGATCATCTTTAATCAATCGGAAAAACAAATCAAATACAACATCGGATTGAATCAGGCAGCAACGCTTGTGGCGCGCATTCCTTTTTCTTCACTGAAAGTCAGTTCGGTAACCGTAAATGGCAAAGTTGTAAAATGGAAGGTGCTTCCATCAGCAGGAAGAAGTTTGTTGCAATTAACTGTTCCGGATACCAAAAACGCTGAAATACTGATTAATACTTCAGGAGAATTGGCTTTCGAAAAACCGGTTTTTGCTGAAGGAAATGTTGGTGAGATGATTCAATTGCCAGTGAAGGATGCTAAAGTTATGGAGGTTTATGATTCTCAGAAAATACTGAAAAACTATACCGTTTCAAAAAATGCCATTCAAGCCAGACTTGGAATGAATAAAGGTTTTCATACCCTGATTGCAAAAGTTTTGGTTGGTGAAAATCCGCAATACCGGGTGTTTCGGATCAAAGTGAACGATCCGAAGGGTGAAGTGATCTACGCAGCCAAATTTCTGGATCAGGTTCCTGGAAATGCTGACTGGAAGCAAGTTGATTTGAGCAGTTATCTGAATGCCGATGTGCGTGAAATTTACAAACAAAAATACCTGTCACCGCGACCCAAAACGGTTTCGGCCCGGATCGGAATTGATGGCTATTCGGCCTGGACTTTTCCGCACTGGGGAGCCAAAGCACCTGAAATTAATCTGGATAAAATTGCTAACATCAAAGTTTCCGGCCAGATCATTACACCGCAAAAAGTTCCTTTCCGGTGGTACGACGGCCAAAAAAATATTGCGTTTACTTCGCTATGGGATAATTTTCCGCACGAGATAACGGTTCCGGTAAAACAAAAAGGTGATGCTGTTTGGTTGCTTATTGCCGGATCGACCAACGTGATGCAATGTCAGATTGCCAATGCGGTGGTTCGGCTGAAGTATGTAGATGGAAGCACAGATTCGCTGGAACTCGTTCTTCCGGTAAATTACTGGAGTTTAAGCACGATTTACTCGCATCCGCAGGCACCCGGTTCAGCCTTGAGAAACTATTACGATACAGAGAAAGACAAATTCTGTCTGCCGGAAAAACTTCCGGAAACCGTTGAGTTGGGTAAAAACTGTCGCGCCATGGTTCTCAACCTAAAACTAAGAACCGGAATTGAACTGGAAAGCATTACACTTGAAACTCTTTCGCAGGAAGTGGTGGTCGGGTTAATGGGAGTTTCGGTTATGAAATAAAAATTCGGTTTAAATCAGATATGGCATGTTTCAAATTCGAATTCTGACGCTTCGCAATCTTTTTTCTGAAACGCAGAATAAACCAGCCTAGTTTTGGGAAGGTTTAAATCTGATGATCAAGTTTTTAAAATTCAAAATAAATTCAATATGAAAAAGATTGTATTAATTGTCGCGTTATTTTTAACGGCAACCGGCGTTTATGCGCAACCTCCTGGTGGTGGTGGAACAACAACATCGGGTGCAACTACAACTATCGCTTTTAAAGATGCGATTAACGGCAAATGGAAATTCAATTCCACAGCCAATGTGTATTATATTGTAGGTGTTATATATTGCTCGACTCCTGCCGCAAGTACTTATGAGCAGATGGGTATTTTTGTGCCGGCTGCCTATATGAATGCCACAGCCAATTCTGATGGTACTACTTATACCTGTACCATCAATGTTACGGCAACAGTAAACGGCTATAATGCCTCTTCGGCACCTATTGTTATTCCGGTAAATACGGGTGGATATTCTGCCATGGCTGCTCCATCCGACTATTCATCCTTTGTGGCTACCTATACAAGCGCAGGTTATATATATCTGTGGGCTGGATGTCGTGGAAGAACTCATGGAGCTCCACTGGGTGTAACCGACTTGAAGGCTGCCACACGTTATTACCGTTATTTGAAGGCCGGGCAAAACGCAGTACCGGGTAATACTGACCGTATATTCTCATTTGGTATGAGTGGAGGTGGTGCTCAAAGTGCTATTTTTGGCGCTTCAGGCAACTGTAGCCTTTATGACAGTTATCTTACTGCCATTGGAGCAATAAGCGGATACAAAGACAATATTTGTGGAAGTATGTGCTGGTGTCCGGTTACGAGTCTGGAACAGGCTGATGCTGCACACGAATGGAACATGGGATTGACCAGAAGCTCTTTAACCACCGCCGATGCCAATATAAGTAAAGCCCTTGCAGCCGAATTTGCAACTTATGTAAATGCCGTAGGTTTTAAGCACCCCACTACAGGCAGTTTACTTACACTTACAGCTACCGACAATGGGTACTACCAAAGTGGTTCGTACTACGAATACTTGATGGGTGTTATTAACGATGCTGTGTCGCATTACAACACAATCAATAACAAAAGTGTAGCATCTTATTCTTTATCAGATAATTCGGCGCTTAACTCATTCGCTTCAACCTACAAAAAAGCCACAAAAGGCATAGGTGCTTTCGATAATTATGCATCAAAAAGCACATTGGAAAATACACTTTTCGGAATCGCAGGCACTGCCGGACATTTTAATAAGTATTTAGGCGAAATTGTAAATACTAATGCATCTACCTACTATCCCGCTTTTACAACCGACCTTGCAAGTACCAATGTAGATGTTGCAGGTAATAATGTTGAGAAAAGACTCATGATGTATTCTCCGCTTTATTATCTTATCAACAACACCACTTATTACAACGGAGGTGGAACAGAAAGCAGCGATGTGGCACCCTTCTGGAGAATACGTTCAGGTATTAATCAAAGCGATACGCCTCTCAACACCGAAATAAACTTAGCCCTTGCACTTAAAAACGATGCTGCCGTTAAGGATGTTGATTTTGCAACGATATGGGGTCAGGCACATGTACTGGCCGAAGACTTTGGCGAATCAAATTCAACTGCCAATTTTATCGACTGGGTTAAAAAGTGCACGGCTGCAACAACTACCAGCAGCCAATATATCAAGAACACCGATGATGCAGTAAAAGCATATTCGTTTGATAAAAAAATATACATCATGGGAGAACTTATGGACTACAATGCGACCTTAATCAATCTCAATGGTTCAACAGTGAGAAATTACAAACTTACAACCAATGGACAGACAACATTAGATGAAACAGGTCTGATTGATGGAATTTATTTTCTGCGTGT
>CAMDGL010000310.1 GCA_945897845.1 Chitinophaga pinensis
CTCATTTTTTTTCTTGCCACACTTTCTGTTTCAGCCGATAAACCGGTAAAAGTTTTTAATGAATTGTATCGTCCTCAGTTTCATTTCACTCCTGAAAAAAACTGGCACAACGATCCAAATGGCCTGGTCTTTTACAAAGGAGAATATCATATGTTTTATCAGTATAATCCTTTTGGACTGGAATGGGGATACATGCATTGGGGACATGCCGTAAGCACCGATTTAGTGCATTGGGAACATTTACCTATCGCTCTTTTTCCCGATAACGATTCGAAAGATAAAGAACTATGTACCGCTTTTTCGGGTTGCGGATTGATTGATGAAGGTAACATAACCGGCCTGCAAAAAGGAGCCGAAAAGACGATGCTGTTGTTTTATACCAGTCAGAAATGCGGACAGCGCCTGGCTTACAGCAACGACAAAGGCAGAACATGGCTGAAATACGATAAAAATCCGGTCATTGCTTTCGACGAAACCGACGACGCCCGCGACCCTAAAGTGTTTTGGCACCAGGCCAGCAAGCAATATGTGATGGTTCTTTACCGCAAGCCAAACAACGACGATAAGCAAAAAGGAGTTTCGTTTTACACTTCAAAAAACCTGATTAACTGGGATTTAAAAAGCCATTTACCCGGATTTTACGAATGTCCGGATTTGGTTGAGTTATCGGTTAACCGACGCGCTGATGATAAAAAATGGGTTTTGTTTGATGGAGACGGAAGTTACGTTATCGGTTCGTTTGATGGAGAAAAGTTTCTGCCTGATTCACCCAAAATGCCGGGCGATTACGGAGCTAACTATTATGCCACACAAACCTGGAGCAATATTCCCGAGACCGATGGAAGAACGATTCAGATTGCCTGGATGAAAGGCGGCGAATTTCCGGGAATGCCTTTCAAGGGTCAAATGACTTTTCCAAGCGAATTATCGCTTAAAAAATTCACGGAAGGCATTAAGCTGGTTCGGAAGCCGGTAAAAGAAATTGAACTTCTTCATGAAAAAGGAGAGAAATGGGAAAATGAAAATCTGATTCCGGGCCTCAATAAAAACCTGACCCGTGGTATAAAAGGAGATTGTTTGCACATCATCGGATCTTTCAAACTGAAATCGGCCGATAGTTTTGGCTTTGTTTTACGTTTAGATAAAAAAGATAATGGCACAGAGCTTATGTACAACGTAAAGTCGAAGACCTTGAGTTGTATGAATAAATCAGTTGTTGTTGAACCAGTTGACGGTACTTTAAAACTTGAAATTCTTTTAGACCGCAGTTCAATTGAGATCTTTGCTAACGATGGAAAAGTTGCCATGAGTTCGTGTTTTGTACCGGGTGAAAATGCTAACGGTTTATACTTGTTCAATACCGGCGGAGAATTACTGGTCGAAAAACTTGAAATTTTTCCAATGAAATCGGTCTGGCAGCCAGAAAAATAAAATTCAGCAATAATGCAACATAAAAGAAAGCCGCAGGTAAAA
The DNA here is from genome assembly GCA_945897845.1 of Chitinophaga pinensis. Lineage (GTDB taxonomy): Bacteria > Bacteroidota > Bacteroidia > Bacteroidales > Prolixibacteraceae > Aquipluma. The sequence goes on from CAMDGL010000310.1 coordinate 1,474, forward strand.
TAAACTATCTGCGGCTTTTTTATTCTACTGAAAAGTACAGAAAGAACCAATTAAACATGATTTTCATTCTTTATTTTAATTACCGATCGGTTTAATATTGCAGCACTTATCCAAACATATCAAATGAAAGCAATTGTAAAAATCAAACCCGAAAAAGGAATCTGGATGGCCGACGTTCCAATGCCGGTTGTTGGTCCGAATGATGTTCTGATAAAAATCAAAAAATCAGCTATTTGTGGTACCGATCTCCACATTTATAAATGGGATGAATGGGCACAAAATACAATCAAAACTCCCCTTGTAATTGGACACGAGTATATGGGAATTGTGGTCGAAAAAGGTTCGGAAGTTTCACGCGTTCACATCGGGGAACGAGTTACTGTTGAAGGCCATATCTCATGCGGATTTTGCCGCAATTGCCGTCGTGGCCGTCAACACATCTGCGATCACACCGTTGGAATTGGGGTAAACCGCGATGGTGGTTTTGCTGAATACGTTTCAGTACCCGCGTCCAACGTATTAAAGGTGGACGAACGCATTTCAGACGAATTAATGTCGGTGATGGATCCGCTGGGTAATGCAACGCACACCGCGCTTTCGTTTCCGCTACTCGGAGAAGATGTTTTAATTACCGGAATTGGCGGGCCTATTGGCGCTATGGCCACCGCTGTTTGCAAATATGCCGGAGCCAGATATATTGTTGGCACCGATTTAAGCCCTTATCGCCGGAATTTGGCCCTTAAAATGGGAGCCACAAAAGTTATCGACCCACGCGAAGAAAGTGTAAAAGACGCCATGAAATCGCTCGGAATGGTTGGTGGCTTCGATATTGGTTTGGAGTGCAGCGGATCGGCCCAGGCTTTTAACGATATGGTGGAAAATATGTACAACGGAGGAAAAGTTTCGTTGCTTGGTTTACTTCCCTCGTCAACACAATTAAACTGGAGCAAACTTATTTTTAAAGGACTGACGCTAAAAGGAATATATGGCCGTGAAATGTACGAAACCTGGTACCAGATGGAAATGATGCTTTCTCATGGGTTAGACATTAACCCGGTTATAACTCACCGGTTTCCTGCTGACGATTTTCAGAAAGCCTTCCAAATTATGGAAGAAGGCAATTGCGGAAAGATAATTCTGGATTGGGAATAAATAAAAAAAGCTGTCGTTATCGATGGCTTTTTTTTTGCAACCTCCCAACTGCCCCTTCTATGTTGTAATCCAAATTCTTTGAGCATTATTTTTTCTGACTATTTTTTTCTGTTTTTCAAATCGCTTGGTCCCAATAGATTATCTTTGCTTTTAGTAAAGAGGAAGGGGACACAGGCTCTGCTGGGGAGCAACCTGTTAGCAATACTCTTTACGGATACACTGTATAGGGGAAGGTTTTCGGACCTTCCTTTTACTTATACAGGAATCCAAATATGGCTAAAGAAAACCCAATGTTTGAGTTTAAGCCAATGCCAATAAAGATCTCATAAAAACAACCTTCTATCAGTAGACAAATTGATGCTACATTTCCCTGTTTCAGTTTTTACAAGTAAAGAGCCGCATTCTCGTTAAGCAGACTAAGCTGCAAGGGGCAGTTAGCGGTCACTTTGATATACTGATTGTTTTTAAGGATTCATTTGACAACTCCCGGCACATATTCTATCTTGTTTTTAAGTACATAATACATTCGGTTCAATACTTTTCTTGCAATTCTGATAATCGCTTTGTTTGGCTCCATTCTCTTGATATAACTATGATAGCTCATCATCAGGGCAGGATCAAATCTTGCGGCAAACCAGGAACTTTCAATCAAAGATCTTCTGAGGGTATTGTGTCCCCGAAAGGTCATTTCTCCGTTATTCGCTTTTTCCCCGGAAGAATGATAATTCGGGACCAAACCTACAAACCCCGCAAAATGATCTGTATTCTCAAACCGTTCAATATTTTCTATTTCTGTCAGGAACGTGATGGCAGTTATTAGCCCAATTCCAGGTATAGTTCGCAACAACGCGATATTTCCTGCATATCTTTCACTGCGCGACAACAACCTGATCTCTCTAAGCACTTCCAGCAATAGTTTCCGTTGTTGTTCTGCTTCTTGCACCAATATTTTTAGCGCCTGTGTCCCTGATTGGTGTTGCAATGAAACTTCACCGAGCCATTTCATAAATCTCTTTGACCAATGGGATCCAGACTTTTCAAATTCCGGTGGATAATGGATTCCATAGAAATACAGAAACGATTTAATCCGTTGCTTGAACCGAACCATGTCTTTGACCAAAGTTGCCCGCATACGAACCAAAGACCTGTCTTCCAGTGTTGATGAACTTGGAATGTATATGGCCTTTAAATCTCCCGAACGTAATGACCGCGCGAGTTTTCTGCTGTCAGTAGGGTCATCTTTCTGTAATTGCTCCTTCTGTGAGGTTGGAACATCTGCCGGGTTAATAACCACGTTGTTTATTCCCATTTCTTTTAACCTGTAATGAGTCCAAAAACCACTAAACCCAGCTTCATATACTGAATTGTAATTACCTCCGGGGAAATTACGTTTCAAATAGTTGCACAATGTTTCTGCACAAGCTGGCTGGGTAAATGTTTTGTGCGTCAGTTCTTCATTCAAGATCGTCACGGTCCAGCTTTTCAGATGAACATCAATTCCGACAAAAATATTTTGTCCTTTAAAATCTAATCCCGTTTTTTGTGTTTGCATAAGTCTTTGAGTTTTTATTGATTATTTGCCTAATCAAAAATAATACTCTTTAGACTTATGCTACTTTAGCAAAATCGTATATTACAAACATAGGGACTCGTTCATCACCAATTTCACCCGGCGGAAACCTATTTTTGAAACAAGTGTCTGAAATGCTTGCCCCTGATCATTTAAAAGTTGCAGCGTGGACGTGTATAAATACGGTTCGCCATGGTCATGCGTCCACCAAAGTTTGGGCTTGGTTAATGTAAGCTGCGTTTTTCCTTCTGTGCGGAGCACTTCTTTGCCTTCCTTGTCCTGAAGTGTCCACCGGAAAGCTTGTGTTTTCAGATTTTGCCCTGAAATCTGAAGATCAATTTCAGCTTCAGAAAAATCTTTGTTCAGTGCGTAATTCACGTGAAAATCATCGACATGGCTTGCCTGCCTGATTTCGAGGTACGTTTCGTCCCAGATTCCGAGCGGAACCAGACGCGGATGCCAGTCCCAGCCGTAGCTTACAGCCGGTTTGGCCACATTCGCGGCTTGCGATCGGTCGGCAGGTAAAGGGTGCTTCTTCGGAACCGGATAAACCAGAACCTTCAATTCATTTGTTGGCTTCAGTTTGTCCGACAAATTCAGGTTAACCGGTGTAAACATGCCCTCCTGATGCCAGATTTCTGCCCCGTTCAGGAAAACCTTAAATTCATAATCGATTCCTTTCGAAACGAAGAAAACTGATTCACCCGTTGCTTTTTCAGGAGCATCAAATTTAGTTCGGTAGGTATAAAACTGGTCCTCCATCCAAAGATAGTCCTTCCAGTGCTCGGCATAATAAAACGGTTCGTACTTATCGGCTTTGGCAATATCGAGCTGAACGGCTCCGGGAACAGTAGCCGGAATCCATTTTGA
>CAMDGL010000311.1 GCA_945897845.1 Chitinophaga pinensis
ACGGAAAAGATTATTACTTTCTTTCTCCGGAAGAATTCAGAAAAAAAATCGACAACAACGAATTTCTGGAATGGGAAGAAGTTTATGCCGGGACCTATTACGGAACGCTGAAATCGGAAGTTGAACGAATCCGCAACAACGGGAAAAACGTCATTTTCGATGTGGACGTGGTTGGCGGCTGCAACATTAAAAAGTATTACGGCGATGAAGCTTTGGCCGTGTTTGTTCAGCCACCTTCGGTGGAAGAATTACGCAGCAGACTGATTTCAAGATCGACTGATTCGCCGGAAGTAATTGAAAACAGGATTGCCAAAGCCGAGTACGAATTGACTTTTGCCAGGCACTTCGATTTAATAATCATAAACGAACATTTGGAAATCGCGTTCGATGAAGCGGAAAAGTGCATCCGCGAATTTATTGCCAGTTGCAAGCCGCAAGTCGCCAAAAGCTAATATTCAATGTAAACCTGAAATTAGAAACCAAAACCATGATCAAAACCGGACTCTACTTTGGCTCATTCAACCCGATACACGTCGGTCACATGGCCATTGCCAACTTTATGGTCGAATATACTGAAATCGATCAGCTATGGTTTGTGGTGAGTCCGCAAAATCCCCTGAAGAAGAAAAAAACGCTGTTGGACGATTATCAGCGACTGGAGCTTGTGAACCGTGCCATTGGAGACGACCTTCGTTTCCGCGCCTCCAAGGTTGAATTTAATCTGCCAAAACCATCGTACACCATCGACACGCTGGCTTATTTAAGTGAAAAATATCCGACACACCAGTTTTTTATCTTGATGGGAACCGACAATCTGGAGAACATTCACAAATGGAAAAATGCTGACGTGCTGCTGGCAAATTACGACATCATCGTTTATCCGCGGCATGGTTTTAATCCTGAAAGTGCAAAAAAATATCCACGCGTTCAGGTTGCCAATGCACCGCTCATGGAAATCTCGTCAACCTTCATCCGCAACTCCATTAAAGAAGGCAAAGATGTCCGCCATTTTATTCCTTACCGCACATGGGACTATATGCAGCAAATGAACTTTTATAAAAAGTAAAAAGTCCAAATCTTAGGCTGCAAGTTCCCGATTTTTGTTTGAACTTGAATTTGTAACCCGAAACTCATTAAGTTATTTCTATATTTGCATACGTATTAAAACTCCGAGTTTTAGAGGCTAAGTGCCCCGCATAAGCTTCTGAAACCGTTGGGTTGTAAGTGGAAACACTTCAGCCTCCCGATTCCTGTAGTTGCAGGATGATTTTGGAAAGGAGCAGCATCTGTACGCCCTATGGCTTGTCAGCACATGTTTTTTTCCTTATAAAATTTAAAATAAATTCGCATGGCTCAAAAATCAAAAAATATTCTTTTGGTTTCAGGATCCGGACAAAACGTTGGTAAAACAAGTTTGATTCGCCGGATAATTGCTCAAAATGCTGGTCAGAAAATAGCGGCAATCAAAATCACACCACATTTTCATGAACCAACCAGCGGATTGGTTCCTATCGCCATTACAGACAATTACCGCATTTTTCAGGAAACCGATCCCAATTTTGGCAAAGACAGCTCGCTGTTTCTTCAGTCGGGAGCTGAAAAGGTTTTCTATGTTCAAACGACTGATGATCATCTGAAAGAAGCTTTTGGCATTGTAACTGGCCAGATTTCTCCTGAACAGCCAATTATTATAGAATCAGCAGCGTTGCGAAAATTTATAGTCCCGGAACTTTATCTTTTTATTCAGAAAAAATACGAAGACATAAAACCCGCCGCGCTGAAAATGCAGGAACTGGCTGATGTGATTGTATATTCCGACAGCGGACAATTCAGCATTGATCCTACTTCGTTTACTTTCGATCAAACATGGAAAACAAAACAAGATGATAACGCTTGAACAAGCCATCGAAATTGCTTTCTCGAAGGCTCTTTCGATGGAGATCGCGAATGTTGATTATATGCGTTCAGCCGGACGAATTCTGGCGCAGGATGTTTTTGCAGATGCCGACATGCCGCCTTTTAACAAATCGGCCATGGACGGTTATGCCTGTCGCCGTAGGGATTTGGATCTGGAACTTTCGGTTCTCGAAATTATTCCGGCAGGAAAAGCATCAACCATAGCAATTGGTGCAGGTCAATGCAGCAAAATCATGACCGGAGCGCAGGTTCCCGAAGGTGCCGACACAGTTTTTATGGTGGAATATTCTGAAGAGATTTCCGCAGGAAAAATTCGTTTTACCGGAACAAAAACCAATTCAAACATTTGCCTGAAAGGTGAAGACCTGAAAGAAGGCGATCTGGTTTTAAGTTCAGGTACTCTGCTGAAACCGCAGCACATTGCGATGCTGGCTTCGGTCGGATGCGTTTCCCCGCTTGTTTATAAAAATCCGGTGGTGGGAATTATTTCAACAGGTTCCGAATTGGTTAATCCGGAAGAAAATCCAAAAACATCTCAAATACGCAATTCAAACGGACCCCAGCTTTTTGTGCAGGCAAAAACAAGTGGATTTCCGGTAAATTACTACGGAATTGTTCCCGACGATGAAAATCTGACCAGCCAAATCATCCAAAAATCACTGGAAGAAAACGATGTGACCATCCTATCTGGTGGCGTTTCTGTCGGCGATTTCGATTTTGTGCCCAAAATTATTCTGAAATTGGGTTTCGAAATTCATTTCAGCAAAATCAGCATAAAGCCCGGACAACACACTACTTTTGCATCAAAAGGAAACAAATACATTATCGGACTGCCGGGAAACCCGGTTTCGTCGTTCATCCAGTTCGAAGTTTTCGCCAAACCATTTCTCCGGAAACTGATGAATTACCGGCAACTGGAATATCGGCTGCCAATGGCCATGAGCAATGATTTCAGCAGAAAAAAAACGGACAGGGAAGAATGTTTGCCGGTTCAGATAAACAATCACAATGAAGTTCAGATGGTTGCCTATCATGGTTCAGCACATATTCATGCCTATCATCAGGCATTCGGATATATTTCAATTCCCGCCGGAAAAACAACATTGAAAAAAGGAGAAATTGTAGATGTTCGACCGTTATAAACGAAAGATAAACTATCTGCGCATTTCGGTGACCGACCGCTGCAACCTGCGCTGTACCTACTGTATGCCGGAAGAAGGCATTCGTCTGCTCGATCATGCCGACATTCTGAGTTTCGAGGAAATCGCGGATTTTACCCGGATGGCTGTTGCCAACGGAATCACCAAAGTCCGGCTGACAGGAGGTGAACCACTGGTGCGTAAAAACATAGTCGAACTGGTTTCAATGCTCGCAGCAATTGACGGACTCGAAGATTTATCGATGACCACCAATGGAATTTTACTTTCTGAACATGCTGTCGATCTGAAAAAAGCCGGGCTAAACCGAATCAACGTCAGCCTGGACACAGTAAATCCCGAACAATATTGTCAGATTACCCGAAACGGTGAGTTGACGAAGGTTTTAGAAGGAATAGATGCTGCACGCGATGCCGGGCTGGAACCTATTAAAATCAATTGTGTTTTACTTGGAGAACCCGATGATGAAACTCAAAAACTAAAACAGTTTTGCGAAGACCGTGGACTAAGCCTTCGATTTATTCACCAGATGAACTTGAAAACCGGAGAGTTTTCGACCGTCGAAGGTGGCGAAGGCGGAAATTGCAGCAAATGTAACCGTGTTCGGTTGCTGGCAAACGGCGACATCAAACCCTGCCTTTTCAGCGACCTGGCCTACAACATTCGCAAGCTTGGACATCAGGAAGCCTTGAATCTGACAATTGGCAATAAACCCCGAAGTGGAACTTACAACCAATCAGGCGAATTTTATAATATAGGAGGGTGATTTGAGTTTCAAGTTCAAAGTTCCAAGTTTTGATTTGCAGATCATTTTCTGAAATTACAAGATTGACAATGAAAAATATTGAATAAACTGTAACCCTTAATAAAAGCGCTTTGCACTCCTCCCCTTTGGGGAGGTTGGGTGGGGCTTCATTCATGATGAATAAACTATCACATACCGACGAAAAAGGAAAGGCCAAAATGGTTGATGTCAGCCAAAAGCCCGATCAGGAGCGCGAAGCCTTGGCCAGAGGTTTTATCCGGCTTCAACCCGAAACGGTTGAATTGATCCGCCAGAACCAGATGAAAAAAGGCGATGTTTTGACCGTCGCTGAAATTGCGGGAATACAGGGAGCCAAACGTACCGGCGAATTGATTCCGCTTTGTCACCCGCTGCAACTCTGGAAAATAGATGTAAAATGTACCCTTCAGGAAAATGGAGTAGTGGCCGAATGTACAACGCTTTGTTTCGGCAAAACCGGTGTTGAAATGGAAGCGCTCACCGGAGTGAATGTGGCGCTGCTAACCGTTTACGACATGTGCAAAGCCGTTGACAAGGAAATGGTTATGGAAGACATTCGACTTATCAGCAAAACAAAAGGCCCCCTTCCCGTTCCCCCGAAAGGGGAAAGCCCTGATCAGTAAGCTATACATTATTCCATATATATTTTTAGCGCCTTTAGGTGCGGAATATTTGTAGCCCCGGCTTTCAAGCCGGGGTAAAAAGATAAATGGAGGTTCTGGCGCCGCGCTATTATTGAAATAAAAGCAAAAACGATTTTTCGGCGCAATGGCTTAAATGCTCAATCACATTTGGCAGTTAACAAAAATTAGAAAAGATGAAGATCAAAGTTCTCTCAGTCAATACTTCAGAAAAAAAAGGAACGGTCAAAAAACCGGTCGAATCCATTGAACTTACAGAAATCGGTGTCGTCGGTGATGCACATTCCGGAAAATGGCACCGGCAGGTAAGTTTGCTGGCAACCGAAAGTATCGCAAAGTTTGAGGAAGAAGCTGGCCGGAAAATCAAATTCGGCGAATTTGCCGAAAACATTACCACGGAAGGACTTTTGCTGCACGAATGCAAACCGCTCGACCGGTTCATGAACGAAGATATTGAACTGGAAGTGACGCAAATCGGCAAAAAATGCCACGGCGACAACTGCTCTATTTTCCGTGAAATTGGCAATTGTGTGATGCCCAAAGA
>CAMDGL010000312.1 GCA_945897845.1 Chitinophaga pinensis
AAGTTATAGCAAATATATACCATTTACATCAATTCATTGATACTTTTACGTATTATTTACATCAGCATATTGACATTTTAAGATCTTGAAGACTGAACTCAGTGCAATAAAACCATAAATACCCTCTATAAATCACAAAAAAAGGAGCAGCAAAAGCCACTCCTTTTCGATATATTTTTACCTGAATTTAAATCAACCCCAAATTAATAATTGCTATTTTGTTGCTGATTCAAGCCTTTTCATTATTGAGAAAATAAATGCAGCGGAAACCAAACAGCAAACGATGAAAATGAGCCATAATTGCCACAAATCCAGTCGTCCCCAGAAATAACTTCCAACAAACAGAAGTTTGTTTCCAACGGCAGTTGCGAGCAACCAACCTCCCTGCATCAATCCCTGAAAGCGCTGTGGTGCTACTTTCGAAACAAATGAAAGTCCCATCGGACTCAGGAACAATTCGGCAACAGTTAAAATTAAATAACTGTTTACCAGCCAGTAAGGCGAAACCCTTGAAGTATCGGGAACTGCCTGTCCCGCCAATTCATGAGGTGATACCAAACCGATGGAAGCAATCAGTACAAGCAAAAATCCACCGGCAGCAATGATCATCCCGATTCCGATTTTCTTCGGGGTGGAAGGTTCTTTTCCGGCTTTGTTCAGCATGGCAAAAATCCCCATCACCAAAGTGGTCAGGGCAACAATAAACAGCGGGTTAAACGATTGGAAAACTTCAGGAGCAATTGCATTGCTAACATCGTTGTTGCTGATAAAATAATACGAGAAACCACCGCCAACAAGAATCATGGCAGCTCCGATCAGACGGGTCATCAACTCTTTGCCTTTTCCGAAGATTACGAAAAGACCGCCAATGGTAGTAATTACTGCCAATATCGACCACATATCGAAGAATAGGTAAGTAAACGCACTGACTTCTTTCACAATATAGTCGCGGGCAAAGAACGTGAGCGTCAAACCATTTTGGTGGAAAGACATCCAGAAAAAGATCACTACAAAGAAAACCAGGATCAGTGAAGTAACTTTCGGTTTTTCTTCTTTGGTAGAAATCATTGTTATCCAGGTTACAAACGCGGCAAACAAGCCAAAAGCCATTCCGGTTTTATAATCGAGTACCAGTCCGGTAAGAACTGTAACCACGGTAGCTGCTGCGAGTGAGGCGAAAATAGCCAGCGGATTTGTTTGTGAGTTTTTTCCTGAAGCGGATGTATCATCAGCCTTTGCGACTTGTTTTTCTTTGTTTGGAAGATATTTCTGAAAGAAAATATAAACCATCATAGAAATAATCATTGCTCCGGCAGCAATTCCAAAAGCATAATTGTATCCTCTGGAGAAAACTTCAATGTAGTTTTGGGCAAAAACACCAAGGTCGGCAACAGGTCCGGTCAAACTGGCTTTGTTGGCTAGTTCCGAAAATTGTGTGGTTTCTGCCAGTCCACCTTTAAGGTATTGGTGACAAAGCGAAGGAAGACTTCCGTCGTGCATCAAACCGTTCGATTTCAACCACCAGTTGCGCACTCCCGTTGCAGCAAAAGGGGCGAAGAAAGCGCCAACGTTGATTCCCATGTAGAAAATCATGAATGCAGAATCCCTCATTTTCGAATACTTCGGATCGTCGTACAATTGGCCAACTACCGCCTGAAGGTTGCCTTTAAAAAGGCCGTTTCCAAAAGCAATCACAAATAAACTGATAACTGTGACGGTCAGTGTCATTCCGGGAATTGCAAGACTCGCATACCCGATAAGCATGATCGCGATTCCGGCAAAAATTACCGCTTTGTACTTTTTTGTGTAGTCGGCCAGAATTCCACCAATAAGAGCGAGTGCGTAAATTCCAAAATAGAACCAGCTATAAATGTCGCCGGCCGCTTCTTCTGTTAACCCAAACCTGGCCTGTAGAAACAGAACCAGGATAGCCATCATCGTGTAAAATCCAAAGCGTTCGCCCATGTTGGCAAAAAATGCCACCAATAGCCCTCTGGGATGTCCTTTCAGCATATAAATCGATTTTAGTTAGTGAATATTTGTTGTAATGATTTGTAATGCTGGCAAATATAATCAAGTTTTTAAACCATACAATTGGAGTTTAATCATGTATTTTCAGCATAAAAATTTAGGTTTATAACCGAGATGAAAGCAAAGAAGTTTCATTATCAGTGCTTTTATATGATTTCAGCATAAGATGAAAGTTTTGAATTAGTAACTTTAGAGCAAATTTCAGCTATGAAACTATTCACTTGTGCACAAATATCAGAGATTGACCGGTTAACCATGAAACTTGAACCCATTTCATCCATCGACCTGATGGAAAGGGCTTCAGTGAAAGTTGCTGACTGGATCATTCAGAACATTGGAATCGACCGGCCATTATGGTTTTTTGCCGGTCCGGGCAACAATGGCGGCGATGCGTTGGCTCTTGCAAGACTGTTGGCATTGTGCAATTTCGACTGTACTGTTTTTATTGCCGGTTTGGGCAGGGAACTGAAGGGCGATCCGGCAATTAACCTGCAACGTTTGGAAGAACAGGGCAAAGTACTTCTGAAAAAAATTGATTCAGAGGAGACAATTCCTGAAATTCCTTCCGAAGTAATTGTTATTGATGGTTTGTTTGGTTCAGGATTAAATAAACCGCTGGACGGATTGGCTGAGAAAATAGTACGGCAAATAAATCTTTCGGGAGCAAAAGTCATTTCAATTGATATTCCAAGCGGACTTTTTGGTGAAGACAATTCGAACAACAATTTATCCGCAGTCATTAGGGCAAGCCACACGCTTACTTTTCAGTTTCCAAAAATCAGCTTCCTTTTTCCTGAAAACCATCAGTTTACCGGAAGCTTGGAAGTACTGCCGATCGGATTGACTCCTGAAGCCATCACCCAAACAGAAAGCAATTATTTTTATCTGACCAAAGAGTACATTTCAGGAAAAATAAAAAAACGCGACAAATTTTCGCACAAAGGAACATTCGGACATGCCTTGCTGATTGCCGGAAGTTACGGGAAAATGGGCGCTGCGGTTCTGTCGGCAAAAGCCTGTTTGCGCTCCGGAGTTGGTTTGCTAACCAGTCATGTTCCGCGCCTTGGGTACGAAATAATTCAAAATTCAGTTCCCGAAGCAATGACTTCCATCGATTCATCCGAAACGGTTTTTTCAGAACATCCCGACTTATCTGTGTTTTCTGCCATCGGAATTGGCCCAGGGCTCGATAAAAAGGCTGCTACGCAACTCGCATTCCGAAAGCTGCTTCTGGAACAACCGAAAAGAATGGTAATTGATGCTGATGCCTTAAATATTCTCGCCGAAAATCAGGACTGGCTTGATATTTTACCTGAAAATGTAATACTTACGCCACATCCCAAAGAATTTGAGAGGCTCGCAGGATCGTCAACCAATTCGTATGAGCGATTGCAAATTCAACTTCAGTTTTCAGCCAAATACAAAGTGATCGTCGTTTGCAAAGGGGCACATACCTGCATCGCTTTTCCGAACGGGAATGTGTATTTCAACAGCACCGGAAATCCGGGAATGGCAACAGGTGGAAGTGGCGATGTGCTCACCGGAATCATTCTTGGATTACTTGCTCAAAGTTATTCTCCTGAAGATGCGGCACTAATCGGAGTTCATCTGCATGGGCTGGCCGGAGATCTGGCGGCTGCCAAATTTAGCCAACAGGCAATGATCGCCGGTGACATAGTTGAACAGTTGGGAGCAGCTTTTTTTCAGCTTGAATAATATTTTGGCTATTTTTGGGTTTTTAACTGAAAAGAAAACAAATCAATTATAGAAATATGAAACTTTCAATATTAACATTAGTTCTGACACTTTGTGCAGTTTCAATAGCCACAGCACAAAAAGACGACAAGAGAAGATCAGCCTCGGAGGTAGTAACAGGGCCGGTCGAAGGAGTAGTTTATTCACTGCCGCAAACTGGTATCCGGGTTTATGTGAAAGCAACGCGTGAACGATATGTTCACGGACCGTTTTCAAGCTATGCACAAAAAATGCTTGGCATCGATAACGTACCTTCTGTAGATGCTGATCGCTGGAACATCGATGAAATGAAGATAGAAGTTTTTAGTGAACCTGATCCTGAACAAGTTTATAAAGCTTTGGGACAGGCTGCACATTTGGTAAGTCTTACCGAATCAGGCATTCTGGCCGGAATAAATACAGCATCAGAAAATAAGGAACCGTCCATTCAAACCAGTTCATTCCTGATGAAGAATTCCGATAAACAAGTCAAATTCAATGATTTGTCGATCTGGAGTTTCTATTCTCCCATTGATTCCACAAAAAGGATAAAGATGGTTTCTAAAAGTCAGGAACAAAAAGCAGCCGAAGCAGCCGAAACTATTTTCAACCTTCGAAACTCCCGTTTCAGCCTTTTGACCAATGCCAATGACGAACCACTTCCCGATGGAAAATCGTTTGAAGTGATGGCCGAAGAACTGGGAAAAATGGAAGAAAACTATGTTGCTTTGTTTGTCGGAAAATCAACGAAACAAAGCCATGACTTCAGTTTCGACTTTGTTCCCGGACAAAAAACAGTTAAAGGCGAGGTTGTTTTCAGGTTCAGCGACGATCGCGGGGTGTTGCCAAAATCAGATTTATCGGGCCGGCCCATCGTAATTGACGTGATCAAAGCTGAAAATTTGGCTGCCAAACAAAGCAGTTTGAGCACCTCCGAAAATCCAAATGCGGGGAAAAGTGGTTTGTATTACCGTATGCCGGGAATGTCCGAAATCAGAATTATGGATGGAGGTATCCAATTGGCGGGGACACGCGCACCAATCGCCCAATTCGGAACAATTGCACCAATCCCTGAAGATTTACTCGATGGGGAATACAAACTGCAATTTTTCCCAAATACCGGAGCCGTAAAAAGTATTACTGAAAATAAATAGACGCTGTTGGCTCATTTTCAAGCCACCTGTTTTACCTGAATAGAATAACAAAATCCCGGAAGCGCGTCTCCCGGGATTTTTTTTACCCAATTTAAATCATCGTTTGAC
>CAMDGL010000313.1 GCA_945897845.1 Chitinophaga pinensis
GAGCGGAATTCACTTTGATGAGGGAGTGCATATCGGAGGACCTTATGCACCATACCGTCAGAGCGATCGTAAAGAAATATATCACCAATATGCCTTACAGCTTATCGCAAACGGAACTGCTTACTATGCGTTTGATACACCTGAAGAACTGGACGTTATGCGTAAAGAGCACGAACTCCGAAAAGAGACTTTTCAATACGGTCCGCAAACCCGTAACGGATTAAAAAATTCGCTCACCTTGCCTGAAAGTGAAGTAAAAGCAATGCTGGATGCCGGGGTACATTATGTGATCCGCGTTAAAATCCCTGAACACGAAACTATTTCGGTACAGGATCTTATTCGCGGTGAAGTTCATGTGGATTCAGCTTTACTTGATGATAAAGTGCTTTATAAATCGGATGGAATGCCGACTTATCACCTGGCTAACGTTGTGGACGATTACCTTATGAAGATATCGCATGTAATACGAGGTGAAGAGTGGCTTCCCTCAGCTCCGTTGCATGTATTGCTTTACCGCTACCTCGGCTGGGAAAAGGATATGCCTGAATTTGCGCACTTACCGCTTTTACTGAAACCTGATGGAAACGGCAAGCTGAGTAAACGCGATGGCGACCGCCTGGGCTTCCCGGTGTTTCCGCTGCGATGGACGGATCCAAAGTCGGGCGAAGTATCGTCAGGCTACCGCGAAAGTGGCTACCTGCCCGAAGCATTTATAAATATGCTGGCCTTCCTGGGCTGGAATCCAGGCACCGAACAGGAACTTTTTTCGTTGGATGCACTTGTTGAAAATTTCAGTATCGACCGCGTTAGTAAATCAGGTGCTAAATTTGATGTGGAAAAAGCGCATTGGTACAATCATCAGTACCTTTCGAAGAAAACTCCTGCCGAACTTGCTCAGTTGCTGATTCCAATCCTGAAAGAAAAACAGGTTGAAGTCTGCGTTGAGTATGTTGAAGAGGTTTGCGCACTTATCCACGACCGTGCGGTATTAATTCCTGATCTGTGGAATCAGTCACAATTCTTTTTCCTCGATCCTGAAGCATACGATGAAAAAGTGGTTGCTAAAATCTGGAAAACCGAAACCCCTGCCCTGCTCAGCGAATATATACAGGTATTGGAAGCTACCGAGCCATTTACCAAAGAAAATATCGAACTGAATACAAAAGCATTTGTGCAGGAAAAAGGAATTGGTATGGGACAGCTAATGAATCCCTTCCGCCTCACTGTTGTAGGAGCAAATGCCGGTCCGGGAATGATGGATATGGCCGCCGTAATCGGAAAGGAATATATAATACCACGGATACAAAACGGAATTGACAAAATAAAACTTTGAAAAAGAAAAGGTTGCCAGAAATGAGCAACCTTTTTTATGTCGCGCCTTAAAGCATAGGATGAAAATCAGATCATAATTTTCTCAGGTTGCCATATAATAAAAGATTGTATATTTAATGTTTGATTCCAAACTGGTTATTTTAAAGCTGAATGCGATGAAAAAAATTATACTTTTTGCACAACTATCAATTATTTCACTCCTCGGTTTTTCCCAGTCCTGTCTTCCGGAAGGAATAGTTTTAACCACCCAATCCCAGGTCGACAGTTTCCAGTACAATTTCCCGGGATGTACACAGATTGAAGGAACCCTTGAAATCAAAGGCAACGGAATAACTGATATTTCTGCTTTGAATATTATAACTAACATTGGAGGAGACCTTATAATCAGGTACTGTAATAATCTATATTCCCTACAAGGATTAAATTCGATTACAGCAATAGGCGGTACCCTAAAACTTTCTAACAACAGCAAATTAACCAATTTACAAGGAATAAATTCAATCGTTTCAATCGGGGGAAATATAACGATTGAATACTGTTCTTCGCTTCAAAATCTTTCCGGTTGTAGTTCGCTTATATCTATCAATGGGTCTCTGCAGATAAATGAAAATGACAACCTTTTGAATTTTACAGGTTTGCAACAATTATCATCCCTAGGTGAAAGCTTTGTGATTACGAATAATAATTTACTCAATACATTTTCAGGCATTGGGCCTGTTAGCCAAATAAACGCAGCAATTACTATTCATAGTAATCCTTCGCTGTTAAATTTTACCGGACTTGAATCTATTCTCTACATCGACGGCGATTTGAAATTTACGGGTAATAATCAGCTTATCAATTGTATCGGTTTAACAAACCTGGATTCTATCGGTGGGAATATTTTAGTGGCCGATAATCCTTCACTGATCAATTTTACAGGACTTTCCAGCCTCGTTAAGGCCGGAGGAATTACAGTGAAAAATCAGTCCTTGCTTATTGAACTGAATGGATTTACCGCACTTAATGTTATTAGCGGAGATTTAATTCTTGAAAATAATCCTGCTATGCAAAATCTGAACGGGCTAAATTCACTTGGATTTATTGAAGGAAATATTGAACTTAGTGAACTTGCCGCTTTATCAAGCATGACAGGTTTGAGCAGTCTTGATTCCATTGGTGGTAATTTTGACCTATTCGGGTGGTTCACCTTGCAGGATATTTCAGCTTTAAGCTCTCTAAAATCAGTTGGGGGAAATCTTAAGTTTGGTGTTGATGATCAATATTTGAGTGATTTGAGTGGATTTTCGTCCTTGCACAAAGTAGGAGGAGATCTTTCTTTATACCTAACCACGTTACCAACTCTTGCCGGACTTGATTCATTAACTAGCATTGGAAATGATCTTAATATTACATCTCAGGAACTTACCTCGCTTGAAAACCTGGGTAACTTGTCTTTTTTGGGTGGGAGTTTAAACATAGAAGCCCAGAAACTTACCAATTTATCTGGTCTTGAAAATATACATACTATTGGAAATGAAATAAATCTGGAGTTCAATCCTGTACTTGAAAACCTCCGAGGGCTCGATTCGTTAGTTAGTATAGGCGGGAGAATATATATATTCGGAAATGATCAATTGATTAACCTTGAGGGACTCGAGGGGCTTAAAACCATAAATGGCAGTATTTATATAGATGAAAATCCCAGCTTTACAAGTTTGAAAGGTTTGGATTCACTCCACTATATTGGAGAAAGTTTGATTATTGCCGGTAATCAAGCTTTGGTTAGTGTTTCTAACCTCATATCACTTGATACAATTATCGGCTACATACATCTGCATGACTCTCCAGAAATGGAAATACTTAATGGTTTGAATAATTTAAAATATGCAGGGGGGATTTCTATGACTAACATAAACCTGACCCAGATTACGGCATTCTCCTCTCTCCAAAAAATATCAGGAGGAATATTCATGTATAATTTACCTTTCTTAACAGACCTTTCAGGTTTCCAGTCAATAAATGAACTAGAAGGTCCAATGGATATAAGGAGTTTACAATCTTTGACAAGCCTAAACGATTTTAGTTCTCTGAAATCAATTCAGGGAACGTTTACCTTCATTGATAATAGCTTAATTACGAACTTTCATGGACTTGACTCCGTGAAATACATAAGTGGATCGCTCAATATCTCCTCCAATCCATTACTTAACAGCCTTGCTGGAATAGATTTTATAATTTCTGATTCCTTGGATGACCTCAGGCTATATGAAAATCCAAATTTATACACCTGCGATGTTGATTGTATTTGTAAGTACATATCAAATCATACAGGAGAAATTTATATTTTTTCAAATGCCCCCGGTTGCAACAGCCAGGCCGAAATCGAAATCGAATGCGAAATTGTATCAGTAGCCGAGTTATTGCCGGGCAAAATTTCAATCTTTCCTAATCCGGCTGATAAATATGTTTTCATCAATATTCCGGATGGACAGGTTGCTGACATGATAAATATTTACGATCAGACTGGAAGAATTATAAAGCAAATATCTTTCTTTGATAAATATATTGATATTTCGAAAATTAAAAGCGGAATGTACATTATTGAAATTGTACAAAAGAATTCGCGATCAAAGATGCTCTTAAGCATCATATGAAATTTTCGAAAATGATTAAAAAGTTCTGGTAGAAAATTTATTGATTCCTTTCCAAATAACTGAGTTTTCTATTTCTAATTTTCTACTGTACGTAATTCAGAATTTTAAGCCATTTAAAATGAAAAAATTCCTGTCTAGTGTTCACCTACGAAAAAATATTAAAATCTCAGGCGCTTAAAATGGGCGTTAACACCAGCGCATAAGCCATATTTGAACTTTTATTTCATTGAAAATAATGCGATTATACTACCTAATAATTCATTCCGATAGCATGTTAAAATGAATGAAAATTTGGAGCTGTTTTGGGTAAAAGGATAAAATTTTTGAAAAACGTCCAAATTCTGAGAAAACCATTCCTTAAAACCCGTCTATAAAGAATTTCTGTTTTTCACATGTTATTCAAAATAGATTGTCAGGGATAAAAAAACTGACTTAGAATTTTATCAGGATTATTTAAGAAAGTAACATTTATAGAAGTTACTCGTTCTTACAATTTTAAAAGCAACATTAGCGTATTTTCAGGACGTGACAAGCAAAAAAAAAGCCCTGTTTTCGCAGGGCTTTTTTTTGTTGTCCGACCAGGGCTCGAACCTGGACTCTTCTGATCCAGAATCAAAAACCATCCCTTTTGCATCAATTCTCAAGGTTTCGCAATCTTATGATACAAAACTGTATAACAATGTTTTATAACCGTTTCTAATTTGCAATATATTTTGAAATTTTGTAGTAATTCTGATTTTTGTATGTAATTTTGTATGCAAACAATTTCATTTTTATGGAAAAACTAACATCCTTCGCAATCGTCTTAGACACAAGGTTTAGTCGTAAGGACGATAACAGACATCCTCTGAAGATACGCATAACACGAAACCGGGTTCAAAAATACTATTCCTTATCCAAATGTTACACTCCAAGGGAGTATGTTCAAATGCGATATCCTGAGCTGCAGTTTAGTGATGACAAACTAAAAGATTTTGATTTTCTATCTGACAAACTTAAGGAACTTATCAAAAATGACAAATCCAGAATTACACCAAAACTCAAAAAACAGCTAA
>CAMDGL010000314.1 GCA_945897845.1 Chitinophaga pinensis
GCGAAAGCTGCAGAAACACTTAAAAAACTGATTGTTGACAAAGCAGGCGGTACCTATTCTCTGGTTGCCGATTACAAAAACATTTTTGCTACCAATAACAAATTTAACTCTGAATCGATCTTCGAAGTTAACTTCAATGTTTCGGCTGGTCAGCCAAGTTACTGGTTTAAATGGATGGGTGTTGACATAGGCAAGCGATTATCAGCTCCATCAAGCAACCAGCTTTTGGTCGAGCATAACCTGATGCGCGACTTTGTAAACAGCAAGGAACTTACCCGTTATACTGCATCCATCGATTCAGGAAAATGTCCGGGTGACACTCCTCCAATTCAGGCATGGGCATCGAAATTGAGCCCAACTGCTGCAACAGTTAAAAGCTACGTGAATACAGGAACCGATAACAATTATATGGTTACCCGCTATGCCGATGCGCTTCTTATGTATGCTGAAGCGTTAATGTTGCAGGGACAAAAAGCCGAGGCATTAACCTATTTCAACGAAGTAAGAAAACGGGTTAGACCAACATCTTTATTGGCTGAAGCTGACCTGAATATTGATCAGATCTTACACGAGCGCCGAATGGAACTTGCTTTTGAAGGGCACCGTTACTTCGATCTCGTAAGAACTGGCAAAGCCGTTTCAGTATTGACCAAATCGTTAATGACTAAAGTAGATTACGATGATAAGATTTATATTGCAGGTCCTATTGCCGAGTATCAGTTGATTCTGCCAATTCCGGTTGGCGAAATTGAAAAAGACCCAACCTTAACTCAAAACAGCGGGTATTAATCCAGTAAAAAAAGAAAACATGAAGAAAATAATATATTTCATTACGCTGGGAATGTTCGTTTCCCTTTCATTTGTTTCCTGCCTGAAAGAAGATACGATTCAGGCGCCAACAGTAAGCGAAGTTCAGATGTATATGACTGCAAAAAATGGCAAAGATTCACTGATTACCCAGCCAACCAAAGGGAAAGCCTTCAAATTTGTGGTAATCACAAAAGCTGATATTTGTTCAGTTTGGCCCGGAGGTAGTCGCGAAGTTCTTAAAAAGAAGAAAAGTCTGGACGGTGGTGTTTCGTTTCCTGATTCTATTGATGCATTTAATCATCCGGTATTAAAAGTGAGCGATGTTTACACCGATTATGGCCTTGTTGGTGCTAAAGGTTTGAAAACCTCGCAGACGGTTGGCGGCTGGTATTGTACATATACCTACAAAACATCTGGTACTTTTGATCTTTCAATTGTAGTCACCAATCATGGGTACAACGGACCTGATTACGAACAGGTTGTTGTTCCCGGTGGAAAGATTACAGTGAAATAAACTAAGTTAAACCAACTAGATTCCGAAACCAGTTCCTGTAAACGGGGGCTGGTTTTTCGGTTTTTAAAAACCGAAAATGACACCTTTACCCCAACTAATTTATAGCAAATGAAAAACCAACTTTTGACCATTATTCTTATTTTGTCGGGTTTATCGCTGTTGGCGCAAAGCCCTAAACCTTACTGGAATACCAATATTCCGCTGAATTCATACCGGCTTCCGATGGCTCCTCCGGGAACGAAAATTAAATACGTCGATCTGGACAACGATGGCGATCCGGATGTTTTGGAAACGCTGACCATCAACAACACTCCGGTTCGGTGGATCGACGATGATGACGACATGAAATGGACCGATACAGAAGGAGATACTGACAGCGATTGCCTCATGATTGATCGAAACAAGGACGGCAAATACGGTAGCTATAAAGATTTGATGATCGATTGGAACGATACTGGTAGAGACGGAAAAGCCGATATGCAGGTAGTGGTTGATTACGTCGCTATGGAGAATAAAAATGCCTGGGGTCCGGGCCATTATATGTGGGTGCTCGACACCGATCAGGACAATATTTTCAATTACATCGACTGGGATACTTTCGAGCTTCGCTGCTGGATTCACCATGGTCAGTCAGAGTTTTTTGAAGATTACCATGGGAAAAGTATTTTTATGAAGATTCACTCCACAACCGACAAAATGAACGACGTAAGGCTGAACTGGGAAAATCCGTTCCTGTTTTACGATACCGACAACGACGGACTCACCGAAATGGCCATCCGCCTTTGCGATTCGCCCCCGATTGTGAACGACCGCACCCTCGCCAATACTCACGAAAATAGTAAACTTACAGGTAAAATCGACTGGGCTTCCATGTCGTTTGATTTGGATAACGACAATTTACCGCAAAATGAATTCGACCTCGACATGACCATCCATTTCCGTGGCGGCGGTTTCGATTATATGGATCAGGTTCATAAATTCAAAAACATGCGCGGGCTTCCGGCTGCCGACACCATGTTTATGGATCCACGCTGGCGCCAGTTGACTGAACTCATTTATCCCGATCATGAATCGGCCTGGGATTTGATTCACAACCGTGGCCAATGGAAATCAACCTATTTCACTTTTGATGAAGACGACGATTGTGCCCGATGGGAACGTGTGGAATTGTACGAACCGCGCAGTATGTTCAAAATTGGTGCACGCAAAGGCGGAATCGACAACAATCCGCAGGCCGATGCTGCCGGTGACAGGGGAGAATGGGACATGGACAACTCCGGGAAAGGGAACCTTTATGTTGGTAAATTCGATGGCCGGATACATCTTTACGGAGCAGAATGGGGAGCCTGGCGGGTCGATCAAAATGCATTTTCGTACCAGGCGATTGGCGGGTTATATGATGGTTACGGACCTGGCCGCACCCAGGTTGAACCCAAAGTTTTTTCGACCGTGAAATACACCGACACCAACAACAACGGATTCATCGACGAAATGGCTTTCGATCTGGATGGCGACACCTTGTTTGAACACAGTGTTTCGCTCCTGAAACTGGGCATTGACGATCAGGCTGAAGTCATCAAAACCGAAGGATTGGCCTATAAAGATCTGGTTACACTGAATATAACCGTTTCAGAAAAAATGTGGAAAAACGCATTGGAGGCTTCGGAAGTTGCTGAAAAAGCTGGTATTAATTTGAGTTGGTACAGTCTGTTGCGCAGCCCGAAAAGCCTTCAGCAAAAATATAGCAACGGCTACTGGCTGCAATTCTACATCTACCGCGACCTGATGGAACTTGGCATCCGTAAGCAAAATCAGGAATACCTGAATAGTCTCGATAAAGCTTATTTCTCAGGAAACTGGAAGCTATTGGGGAAATTATAAAAGTACCGTCTGCAAAAATTAAGATTACAAAGATTCAGGTAAAATATCTACCTGAATTTTAATCAAACTATTTGATTAAAATTCATTCATTTGCGAAAAACTTGTCATAGTAGGTACGATTGAAGATGTTAAAAAACGGTACAATGTCAAATCAGATGAATCCTGTCTGGAAGTAAAAAGCCCGTCAATCCTTTCTTGCGGCGATCTGGCGTGGGTGATTACCTCCAAAGATCCCCGCACGGTGAAATCAATGAAATTCGGTTTTACAAGTCACCGTTCTGAAATCAGAACCGACACGCTAAATGTAAAAACGGAGGATGTCAACAATCAGGACAAAGAAAATGAATACGACCGGCTCATGGGCATATTCATGAAACCACATTTAAGCGAACCAATCAGTTCGTTTAGATGCGTTGTTATGGTTGATGCCGTTTTGGTAACCACTCCGATAAATATCTGGCCTATCTCCATACTTACCCTGACGAAACCATGAATGGATATCCGATTTCCTGTCGTATATATTCTGCTCAGCTATCACGACAAAATTTAAATCTCATCGGACAAAAACTAAAGCCCGACCAGGCGAAGCTCCCCTAATAACCTTTCGGGAGTTGGTTTCTGCCTGGAAAGTCATCTCCTATCAGTCTGTTTCCTTCTTTTTGGTCTTTTGTTTCGCTGTTTCATCAACCATTCCAACTCAGGAAGAAGAACTTGCCAAACAAAAGAAAGCCAACAAAAAGAAGTCTAAAAAACAGGCTGCCTCAGCGGATGATGACCTTCCCTTCTTGCAGAAAACAAAAGAAAGCCGAAAGGCTTTTTGTGAGTCGCATCTCGAAGAAGGTTGGGAACTGGTCAACTTCGAGAACGAAGATTACAAAAGTAGTTACTGGAAATAACCTAATTATCAGTTTCCCACAACTAACTCAACAGGACCTGGCGTTTGACGATTGAATTTTAATGTCATTATACAGGTTATTAAATAGAGG
The DNA here is from genome assembly GCA_945897845.1 of Chitinophaga pinensis. GTDB lineage: Bacteria > Bacteroidota > Bacteroidia > Bacteroidales > Prolixibacteraceae > Aquipluma. Next base: position 4,192 of record CAMDGL010000314.1, read on the forward strand.
AAACTAAATTCTTTAAAAGAAATAAAACATAAATTTCAAGCTTTATTTTTTTGTAGGAATTCCAGATAAATAATCATCAAGTTAAAGCCTTGTGGAGTACGGGAATAAAACCAAAGAAGAACTGATCAGTGATTTACTCGATTAAAAGCAAGAATTAGATTCATTCAAGCTATTGTATAACAAGGGTGTAGCAGATCGGAATCAAATTGAATATTCCCTTAATGAAAGGCTGAAAGAACTGAGTTGTCACGACCAGATATCTTGCGTTATGAGCAATTCGGAGCTTTCGGTCGCCGAGGTTTGCGAGAAAATTGTGCTGTATATTCCGCCTGCATGGCAGTTTCCTAAAATTGCAGAAGCCTCCATTCAAATCCCCAATCATGTTTTCAGTACTTCTGTTATAAGCCAGGTAAATATTCGATGGTTCAGGATGTAAAAATTAGCCAGGCTATTTTGGGACAGATTGAAGTCTGTTAAGATATTATTGGCAAGAATTTTTCCAATTTTACCGAAGAAACCAGTGAGCATTTGAAAAAAAGATTTGAAGAGATCAAGGATAAATCTGAATTACAAAGTGAATATCAAATCTTGTCAGTAACCGGAGAACCCCATTGGATGAGGTTTTCATCAAAGGCTTTAATCATAGAGGGACAGTTTGTTGGCGTTAAATGAACCATATTCGACATTACCGAAAAGAAGCAGATTGAACTGGAACTTCAAAAAAGCGAATCACTTTACCGTTCCATCCTCAATGCATCACCCGACACTATCTTTATCGGT
>CAMDGL010000315.1 GCA_945897845.1 Chitinophaga pinensis
TTCAGGCATATGCCGAAATGGTTTGAAAAACTTATGGATTCGCAGCCTGTGTTGAAATTTGCAGCCAAAAAATCCGGTTCAACACGCGCTTCAGGACTCGAAGATCTTACAGAATCAATGCTTTTAGGCGCTGAAGGTCACCAAAGCGAAGAACTTCAGCAATTGGTGGATTTTTTAAAATACCACGAAAAACCTGATATTGTTCACGTTTCGAATGCGTTATTGCTGGGAATGGCGAAAAAAGTCCGTGATGAAGTGAAGGTTCCTGTCGTCTGTTCGCTTCAGGATGAAGACGTTTGGGTGGATGCCATGCACGAAAATCAGCGCGAAAAAATGTGGCAGTTGCTGGCAGAAAAAGGTAAAGATGTGGATGCGTTTATTGCCGTCAGCGATTTTTTTGCTGGTGTGATGCAGAAAAAAATGAATATTCCGGATGAAAAACTTCATGTGCTGCATGTTGGGGTTCGTCCCGATGCATATGTGTATTCAAAACCAGCCAGTAATCCGCAGGCAATCGGCTATGTGTCGCGCATGTGTGAGGAAAATGGTTTCGAAGTGCTTGTAGATGCGTTCATTCTTCTGAAAAAAAATCCGGCTTTCAGCAATGTAAAACTAAATGCGACAGGCGGCCAAACAGGAGATGATAAAGCCTTCATTCACAATCAGATCAGCAAGTTAAAGCAGAATAGTATTGATTCGTATTTTGAAATAACACATGATTTTACTCTATCGTCTTTACAGGATTTCTTTAAATCGACCACCGTTTTATCCGTTCCGGTTTTAAATGGAGAAGCATTTGGTCTATACCAGCTCGAAGCCCTGGCCTCGGGTGTTCCATTGGTTCAGCCTGAACTGGGAGCATTTCCCGAAATTGTAAATGCAACCGGCGGCGGAGTTATTTACACGCCAAATACAGCCGCAGCCCTGGCCGAAAAACTTGCCGAAGTACTTTCAAATCCTGCCAAACTCGAAACAATGAGCCTTGCCGGAAGAAAAGCAGTGGAGGAAAACTTCGACTGCGGTAAACTAAGTGAAAGGATGGTGGAGATTTATAAAACCTTGATCATCACATAATTAAATGCATATGATATTGGTTTTATTCGGACTGAGCCTTGTTTTTGTAGCAGTGGGATACATTGTGACGGAGAAAAACGCTAAAAATCTGCTATCGGGTTACAATACGATGTCGGAACAAGAACGGCAAGCCTTTGATTTGAAATCCTTTATTCCTGCTTTCCGTAAATTTCATTTGTTGCTGGGCATTTCGCTGTTTGTTGCAGGATCGGCACTTTCAATCCTGATTGGTGACGAGGCAGCGGGAATTTTTCTACCAGTATATCCTTTGCTGGCATACATCTGGTTTTTATGGATTGGTAAAAAATACTATAACGGTCAAAGCTCGAAACGGAACATAATTGGAATAGCCATACTTGTTGCTGTTCTTGCATTCGTAATTGCGCTTTTTACTGCTGGTTTTCGTGAAAACAAATTGATTATCACAGCCCAGGAAATAAGAATTGAAGGTATGTATGGTGAAAAGTTAGTGATTTCGGAAATTGAAACCATCTGTTTAACAGATAGTTTACCTTCAATTTCTATACGTACAAACGGATTCTCGCTTGGAAAATCCCGGAAAGGGTATTTCAAAACAGAGGCAGGTGAAAAAATCAAATTAATTCTTAATACGGCAAGAAAACCTTATTTGCTGATTGTAAAAAAGACGGGCGAAAAACTATATTTTTCATCTGGCAAAATATCAAATCAAAACATTTACATGGAAATACAAAAAAAATTGCCTTCCATCAAATGCCCTTAATAAACCACACAGTCCTTCAAACCCTTCAAACTCTTCAAACCCTTCAAACCCGTCCCATGTTAGCCGAACTTCAACATATCACCAAATACTACGAACAAACAGGATCAACAATCCGTAACCAGGTTCTGGACGATATTTCATTACAAATTAATGATAATGAATGTATTGCCATCGTCGGCCCATCAGGTTCGGGGAAAAGTACCTTATTGAATATTCTCGGTACACTCGATAAGCCTGCTTCCGGAAACGTATTTCTTGACGGCTCATCATTACAACAGATGCACGAGAACAGGTTAGCAGAAATCCGCAATACATTCATCGGCTTTGTTTTTCAGATGCATCACTTACTGCCACAGCTTACTTTGCTCGAAAATGTTCTTTTACCCCTGCTTCCGAAAAAAGACAAATCACTCGTGAAAGCAGCTAACGAACGTGCATTGCATCTGATTCACCGTGTTGGTTTGTCCGGTCATTTGCATCAGTATCCATCGCAACTTTCGATAGGTGAATGCCAGCGGACAGCCGTTGTACGCGCTCTTATCAACCAACCGCGACTCCTGCTTGCCGATGAACCAACCGGCTCGCTGGATGCAGATAATGCCGGTCAGCTTGCCCAATTGCTGATTGAGCTTAATAAAGAACAGCATATTGCCCTTGTTATCGTCACCCATTCGATGGAACTTGCAGGAAAAATGGATAAAATTTACCAGTTGCGGGAAGGAAAACTGATGTTGAATGATAAACAATAGGTCAACGGAAAATCAACAAAAAAGGGCAGTATATTCTGCAAAAGACCACTCATTGATAACCCTTTTCTTCAACGTTTGCACTTCGACTTCCAAACCCCTAAATCCCAACACCTAAAACCTAAAAATGTCCCTGTTCTCTTTAATTCTCCGTAACCTGAATTACTACCGAAAACCATACCTGGCCATCCTTGCCGGAACGGTGATAAGTACAGCTGTACTTACCGGGGCGCTTGTAGTAGGTGATTCGGTGCGTTACAGCCTGGGACAATTATCGGAAATCCGCCTTGGGAAAACCCGTTTTGCTGTTCAGTCAGGCGATAGGTTTTTCAGGCAACAACTGGCCAATGAACTCTCAGAGCAGTTAAAAAGTCCGGCTGCACCAGTATTGCAGCTCGAAGGTATTGCTCTAAACAACGATCAGAATACCCGCATCAACCGCGTGGAAGTGCTGGGAATCGATGATCGTTTTATAAAATTCTGGAATTCGGAAACTCCGCAGCCATCAGATGATGAAGCTATACTAAGCCGGAATACTGCCGAAAAACTAATGCTGAAACCAGGCGATGAGTTCCTGCTTAAACTTCACAAACAAGGAAAAGCTTCGGAAAATGCTCCTTTTGTTTCGGAAACTGAACCCCTGGTTACATTTCGTTTAAAAGTAGCTTCAATAGCTGACGATATGCAGATGGGCCGCTTCAGCATGAAAAACAATCAAACGGCTCCTTTCAATATTTTCATTTCTCTTGCTTCGATGTCACGAAGAGTGGAGCTCAACGGGAATGCCAACCTTATGCTTTTAGCAGGCAAAGAGATTGATAATCTGTCTCCCGCTAAACTGGATTCCCTCCTTCGCCATAGCTGGCAGCCGGAAGATGCCGGGCTTGAAATCAAATCACTGCCCGGGAAACAATCTTTTGAAATCCGCTCGGGAAGGATATTTATTGAGGATAATACCGCAAAAGCAATCGAAACCTCTATCCCCGAAGCAGAAGCGATTTTTACTTACCTGGTTAACGATATTTCTTCAAAAGGGAAATCAACTCCTTATTCATTTGTAACTGCTGCTGATCTTAATGGTGTTCAATTATCTGAAAAAGAAATACTTATAAGCAATTGGCTTGCAGCCGATCTTTCTGTACAACGGGGTGATTCAATTCAATTGAAGTATTTCAAAATGGGCGCTTTGCGGAAATTAACGGAGGACAGCTCGCGATTCTGCATAAAAGCAATTTTACCCATTGATAATCCCATGTTTGACAGGACACTGATGCCCGATTTCCCCGGAATGTCGGATGCCGGAAACTGCCGCGACTGGGAAACCGGCGCTCCCGTTGACCTGGAAAGAATAAGAGATAAAGACGAACAATACTGGAACGATTACCGCGGAACTCCAAAAGCTATTATTTCGCTTGCCGCCGGGCAGAAACTCTGGGATAATGCTTTCGGTCATGCTACAGCTTTTCGCTTTTTGGCTGACAGTGCCAATCTGAAAGGCTCAAAAACACAACTTATGGCGCAACTTAATCCGGTCGAAAATGGCCTGCAATTTCAGGATGTTTTTGCGGAAGGGAAATCGGCAGCCGCTAATTCGACTGATTTTGGCGGACTGTTCCTGAGCCTGAGTTTCTTCATCATTGCAGGCGCACTTCTTCTTACGGCCTTACTTTTTTCGTTACATGCACAAAAACGGATGTCTGAAACGGCAATTTTGGCAACACTGGGTTTTCGTAAAAAACTTATCATCAGGATTATATTTTTCGAAACCGCATTGGTTGTATTGGCAGGCGGTGCAATAGGTAGCGTTTTCGGAATATTCTACAACCAACTTATGCTTTTCGGATTAAATACGCTTTGGCAGGATGCGGTCCGGACTTCGATGTTGCAGATGCACGTTTTGCCAGGCACATTATTTCTCGGATTTGCAGTTGGTGTGCTCACGGCTTTGATTACGTTGCTCTTTGTACTGGTCCGAAACCTCCGAAAACCTTTATCTGTATTGGTAAAAGGTGTCGAAATAAAATCGCCTGACGAAAAAAAAGCTCATAAAAATGTAAGCCTGGCTGTTTCTATAACTTGCTTTGCCATCGCTATTGCATTAACGGTTTATTCGTTTTTGTCGCCCAACAGTGAACTTTCCCTTGCTGCTGGAGGAATGCTGCTGATAGGAGGAATTTCCATGCTGTATATGGTACTGGTAAATTCCGGAATAAAAACATCAGATTCATTTCCCGGATTTTTCAGGCTGATTCTGCGCAATGTCAGCCTTAAAAAGAAGCGGACAGTTACCGCTGTTGCTTTGCTTGCTCTCGGAACTTTTTCGGTAATCATAACCGGGGCCAACCGCAAAACATTTTACGGCAGTGAAACATCAAACCAATCAGGAACAGGCGGATTTCTGTTCTGGGC
>CAMDGL010000316.1 GCA_945897845.1 Chitinophaga pinensis
AATGCAGCAAATATTTGGTTCGACGATATAAAAATGTACCTTCTTTTGGATGACGGACGGGAACTTACTGTTCCAATAAACTGGTTTCCTTCACTACGTGATGCAACCCCTGAACAAAGAAACAACTGGAGGTTTATTGGCGATGGTGAAGGAATTCACTGGGAAGATTTGGATGAAGATATTTTAGTGGAAGGACTTTTATAACGAAAACCACATCGTTCTGAAAATCACATATAGGCGATATTGAGAAGTGTACAAAAAAATGCCCTACCCATTGTGGATTTTTGCTGGCAAAGAATGTTTTCAGGATTCCACAATTGCTTTTCAGGAAAAGATGAACACACCTGCCCGCCTTTGAAAAGATAAAAATTTAATCAAAATTAGTAAGGGTTTCACTTCGAGTGAAGCCCTTACTTTGCCATTAACCAAATGCTATTCCTGTCACAGCCGTTGGGAGCGCGACTTTGAGTCGCACCCCCACGGAATTGGGAAATTAGCTGGTTTCTGATCCTGTCGAAGGAAATTCGTAATCTCACAGAATATTTCAAAAAGTCCAATGATGCAAACCCTACAACTTCTATCAGCATTTTTCCTTGGATTAGGGCTCGTCTATTATTCGATTCCGGTTATCGTAAGGATATCGCACGACAAACATTTGTTTGATGTTCCAAACGAACGAAAAGTGAACAAGAAAATAGTTCCCAACCTGGGCGGTATTGCGCTCTTTATTGGAATTAACCTGGCCACTTTATTAAGCATATCCAACAATCCGTTTCCGGAATTCAGGTTTATTTTATCAGGCATGATTATCCTATTCTTCATTGGCATCAAGGATGACATTTTGATTATTTCGGCCCATAAAAAATTTACTGCTCAGATTCTGAGCGCTTTGATTTTGATCATCCTGGGAGATATCCGGTTTACCAATCTGCATGGCATACTGGGTTTCCATGAAATTAGCTATGTCTTCAGCGTAATTTTTAGCCTGCTGGCCGTCGTCGCAATTATCAATGCCCAAAATCTGATTGACGGGATTGATGGCCTGGCAGCTTCGGTCGGAATTTTAGCCGCTATCCTTTTCGGAAGTGCTTTTTTCCTGGCAGATCAGACCAATTATGCCATTCTGTGTGCAGCGACGGCTGGAAGTTTAATTTCGTTCTTTATCTACAATGTTTACGGGAAGAAAAATAAAATTTTTATGGGCGATACCGGTTCACTTATTCTTGGTTTGTTACTTTCGGTATTAGTAATTCAATACAATGAATTCTCCATTTCAGCAGGTGATCTGTTATTTAATTTTTCACCTGTCTTTTCACTGGCGATACTGGCAATTCCTGTTTTTGATATGATCCGGATATTTTCGTTTCGGATTTATCGCAGAAAATCTCCCTTTTCTCCTGACATGAATCATATTCACCACAAATATTTACAATCGGGCCTCTCACACCGCAAAATCAACCTGATACTAATCACAGCCAATCTGTTCATCATCGGGATTGTTTTTATATTCCGTACTATAAATAACAACCTATTGCTACTGCTGTTAGTTACCATGGTTAGTTTACTGATGCTTTTCCCCAGGTTTCTGCATTCAACAAAAACAGCAGAAAACAAATTCGACATCCACGGATATTTACTTCCAACTAAAAAAAGAATTGGCTCAAAAGTAACTGTAAGGGAGAACGCAACGTTCATTCGCACCCCTACAGAGATTACGAGTTTATAGATACAGAAAAGGATAAGGTAGTTTTTGAGTCGGAATAAGCGATGAACACCGTTACTTTCAGGTGCAGAGCACCCTTAATATTTGTAATATATATAATGCAATACACACGAAAGGTGCATAGCACCGAAATATAGGCAAATATTATTTGTAGTATTGCGGTGCACTGCACATTAATGACTTTTATCTACTTTTTTACTAAACAAAAATATATGCTCACTGTTACCTAGGTCATTGGCTAATTCTTAAGAGACAATAATTACATTTACAATACTAAAAAAAACAAACTTATATGACACAAAAGACTGCCCTTATCACCGGAGTTACCGGACAAGATGGTGCTTACCTCAGTGAGTACCTGTTGAAAAAAGGATACATGGTTCACGGAATCAAACGCCGTTCATCCATGTTCAATACTGAAAGGATTGATCACATTTACGAAGATCCGCACGTTGAAAACCGCCATTTCAAACTTCATTACGGCGATTTAACCGACAGTATGAACCTTACACGCATCATCCAGGAAACACAACCGGATGAAATTTACAACCTGGCTGCCATGAGTCACGTGGCGGTTAGTTTCGAAACTCCCGAATATACCGCCAATGCCGACGGACTGGGAACACTGCGCATTCTGGAAGCAGTACGTCTGCTCGGATTGACACAGAAAACCCGTATTTATCAGGCCTCCACTTCCGAATTATACGGAATGGTCCAGGAAGTTCCGCAAACAGAAAACACTCCTTTTTATCCGCGTTCGCCTTATGCGGTTGCAAAAATGTACGCTTACTGGATCACGGTAAACTACCGCGAAGCTTATAAGATGCACGCCAGCAATGGCATATTGTTTAACCACGAATCACCTATCCGTGGTGAAACATTTGTAACCCGCAAAATTACGCGCGCGATCAGTCGCATTGCCCTCGGGATGCAGGATCAGTTGTTCCTGGGCAACCTATCATCGAAACGCGACTGGGGCCATGCCAAAGACTATGTAAAAGCAATGTACCTGATCCTTCAGCAGGATCAACCGGATGATTATGTGATTGCTACCGGCGTCACTACCACCATCCGCGACTTTATTAAATTGTCGTGTGCCGAAATCGGACTTGAAATGAGCTTTACCGGAGAAGGTGCCGGTGAAAAAGGAACCATCACTGCCATCGACGAAAAACTATTCATCGAAAAAGTGGGCGAACGATACCTGGGCGGCATTAAATCCCGCATGGCTTCGTCAACGATAGTTGCAGTTGACCCCAAATACTTCCGTCCGACAGAAGTCGATCTGTTAATTGGCGACCCAACCAAATCAAAAACAAAATTGGGTTGGGAACCTCAGTACGATCTTCAGGGATTGGTTACCGACATGATGCAATCAGACATCAAGCTGATGAAAAAAGATGCATGGCTGCGTGAAGGCGGTTACAGAACGCTGAATTACTTCGAGTAATTTTTATCCACAAATGAACACAAATAAGGCGCAAATTGCACAAATGAATAAACCGAAATTTAAATAAACACCGATGAACACAGATGAATTCCCATTTAAGGATGAATGCTATGAAATCATAGGGGCATGCATGGAGGTTTCCAATGAATTAGGCTGTGGTTTCCTGGAACCTGTATATCAGGAAGCTCTTTGTTATGAATTTTCAGATCAGGGAATTCCGTTTGAGAATGAAAAAGTGCTGGATGTTTACTATAAAGGTCGCCTTTTAAAGAAAAAATATATTGCTGATTTTATGTGTTTTGGCGAAGTCATTTTGGAAATAAAAGCAATAGATACACTTCATCCGGAACATACTGCTCAGGTTCTGAATTATCTCAAAGCAACTGGTAAGAAAATTGGATTATTGGTAAATTTTGGAACTTCCAAACTTCAATACAAACGTGTTATACTATAAAATATCATCAAATTTTCCACAAATACACTCAAATAAAAAACACAAATAAACACCAATTAAAATATCTTAATTTTGATTAATTAGCAGATAATTCTGTACAACTAACTTTTTATCTGTGTTTATCTGTGTTTATTTGTGGTTCATCTGTGTTTATTTGTGGATTAACTTATTATCATGGAAAAAACATCAAAGATATACGTCGCCGGTCATCGCGGCCTCGTGGGCTCTGCCCTTTGGAAAAACCTTCAATCGAAAGGATACACCAACCTGATTGGAAAAACATTAGATGAGCTGGACTTAATGGATACCAAGGCTGTCAACAATTTCTTTGAAACGGAAAAGCCTGAATACGTTATTCTGGCGGCTGCTAAAGTTGGCGGTATTGTTGCCAACAGTACTTATCGCGGACAGTTCATTTACGAAAATCTGATGATTCAGAACAACGTAATCCATGCTGCTTACCTGAACAAAGTTACAAAACTGCTCTTTCTCGGCAGCACCTGCATCTATCCGCGTGACGCACCGCAACCCATGCCCGAAGATTGTTTATTGACCGGGCCGCTTGAATATACCAACGAGCCTTATGCAATTGCCAAAATCGCCGGGATTAAACTATGCGAAAGCTACAACCTGCAATACGGGACCAATTTCATTTCGGTGATGCCTACCAACCTTTACGGACCAAATGACAATTTCGATCTTGAAAAATCGCATGTATTGCCAGCCATGGTTCGAAAAATGCACCTGGGCAAATGCCTGGAAGAAAACAACTGGGATGCCATCCGCGAAGACCTGAACAAACGCCCGATTGAAGGAATTTCAGGAGACGGGGAGAAAGAGCGACAAGGAGACGGGGAGACGGGGAGACAGGGCAACAAGGCGATAGAGAGACAAGGTGACAAGGTGACGGGGCGAGAGGGTGAAATCGAAATTATAGCCATTCTTGAAAAATATGGAATTCGCCTCGCCAATTCACCTACTCGCCCACTCGCCCAGTCGGTTTCCGTCGAACTATGGGGAACCGGCGCTCCTTTCCGCGAGTTTCTGTGGAGCGAAGAAATGGCCGATGCCTGTGTCTTTCTGATGGAGAACGTTGACTTCGAAGATGTAAATCCGTGTAATCCGTCAAAATCTGCGCAATCCATATCCAACGAAATTCGCAATACCCACATCAACATCGGTACCGGCATTGAAATTACCATTCGTGATCTGGCCAATCTCATCAAAGAAAAAGTCGGATTCAAGGGCGAACTGGTATTCAATACCTCCAAACCCGATGGCACCATGCGCAAACTGACTGACCCATCCAAACTACATGCACTGGGCTGGCACCATCAGATC
>CAMDGL010000317.1 GCA_945897845.1 Chitinophaga pinensis
CAGATCCGAAAAACACCACCTGCCGCCAGCATCTGGATGTGCTGAAGAAGGTTTCTGTTCAGTACAAAGAAAAACTTATCATCATCAATGTATTGCGTGAAAGTGCAAACTTTAAGAATGATTCAGGATGGACAGGCATTTTTACAACAACTGACAGCGATCCTGAAAATGCTTGATCAGGTGAAGGTTGCAGGATGGAGCAGCTACGAACAAAAAACGGCACAATTGATCCGAACAAAACTTACCCATCTGGCCAGCGGAACCACACCACCCAAAATCAATCTCAAAGATTTGACCGGACGTGCAATCCGTTTTTCAGACTATCCTGGCACCTATATTTATTTGCATTTTACAGATCCGAAAAACACCACCTGCCGCCAGCATCTGGATGTGCTGAAGAAGGTTTCTGTTCAGTACAAAGAAAAACTTATCATCATCAATGTATTGCGTGAAAGTGCAAACTTTAAGAATGATTCAGGATGGACAGGCATTTTTACAACTACCGACAGCGACCAAGTAACCAGCTACAAGGTGAAAACCTACCCCAATTCATTTCTGATCGGGAAAGATGGAAAATTGCTGCTGTCGCCTGCCCCCAATCCGATTGATGGACTAGACAGGCAACTGGGACAGATTTTTAAAAGCGACCATTTCAAGGAGATGCAGAAAACAAGTGGCCAGAATGTCAGATAAGCGGAATTGTTTTTGACAGAAATTCCTTCAAACTCAAATAAGTATTTTCCAATACAGTGTCAAGTTCGTTGACCGCGAACCACCTCACTTCTTCAATATTTTCCTCCGATTGCGGAATCAAAGTTTGATCATTGTCACAACTCATCAGGAACCATTTCGTTTCTTTCAGCACCAAATTATCCGGAAATTTCAGGAAAGGCGACCGGTAGATGTGGAAGGTTGAATCGAGTTGCCTGATAATTTTCAGTCCCTTCACATTACACTCCTCCTCCACTTCGCGGATGGCCGCGATTTCAGGAGTTTCACCCTTGTCAATTTTCCCCTTTGGCAAATCCCACAAACCCAACCGCTTGATAAACAACAATGAACCGTCACTGTTTTTTACCAATCCGCCTGCTGCCGGAATTTCAACAAATTGGCTTTTGAAACACTCCCAAAGCAATTCAGTTTCATTATTCTGAAGTAGAAAATTAATGGCTTTACCACTCTTTTCAATTTCATTAATCAATCCGCTGACAAACCCATGATTCTCACAATCAACTGTTTGAGTTATGTTATTTTTTGATGATTTTTTACTTTCAACACCTATTTGAAAGGTAGAGTCATTGAAAAAAACTTTGTACATTTGCGACTATTATTTTAGTAAAATCAAATTATCATGTTAGAACAAATTCAACTCGAAGTTACAAAGAAACTGCTTCAAATTAACACAATAAAAGTACAGCCAAACAATCCCTTTACATGGGCTTCGGGCTGGAAAGCGCCAATATACTGCGATAACCGTAAAATTCTTTCTTATCCTGAAGAAAGAACTTTTATTTGCACGCAATTTTGCAAAATTATCCGTGAAAAATATCCGCAGGCCGAAGTGATTGCCGGAGTTGCTACCGGTGCAATTGCCCACGGAATGCTGGTTGCCCAGGAATTGGGATTGCCTTTTATTTATGTCAGGGCAAAACCAAAAGACCATGGACTGGAAAACCTGATTGAAGGCGATATGAAAGCCGGACAAAAAGTGGTAATTATTGAAGACCTGATTTCAACCGGATTAAGCAGCCTGAAAGCTGCCGAAGCGATCACCAATTTTGGCGGCGACGTTTTGGGTATGCTGGCTATTTTCACCTATAATTTTCCGCAGGCACGCAAAAATTTCTCTGACGCAGGTCTTGAACTGACCGCTCTCAGTCGTTACCAAGTGCTGATTGATCTTGCAATTGAGTCGGGTGACGTAAAACCCGAAGAGGTTGAAAAACTCAACAAATGGCGCGAGCAGCCTGAAAGCTGGGGCAAATAATATTAAAAATATATGGGCATTACCAAATATGTCAGCGATATAAAAATCGTATCTAACAATCAGGAAATAATCTACAATTACCTTTCAAATTTCGAAAACCTTTCGAAGTACGTGAACGAGGGTCTTTTGGAGAAAATGACGGAGAAAATTCCACAGATCCAGATTTCAAATTTCGAATCGGATGCTGATTCATGCCGCTTTCAAATCAGCGGAATGGGTTTGGCCGAGATCAGGATCATTGAGCGAGAGCCGGCCAAAACCATCAAAATAAGCAGCAGCGGCAGCCTTCCTGTCGGTATCGTGTTTTGGATACAGCTTCTATCGGTGGATGCATATCAAACCAAGCTTCGCCTGACTTTGGATGCCGATATGAGCATGATGATTAAAATGATGGTGAACAAAAAACTGGAAGAAGGTATCAATAGCATGGCTGATATGCTGGCAGCACTTCCTTACAGGTAGGAAAATGAAGATGAGATGAGAAGGTGAGAGAATGAGAATTTATTTAACTTGATCCTTTTCAATCTTTCTGAAGAAATTCCACCTCTTTGAAATGAAAATCGAGAATTTCGCCGTTTTGTTTTCTGATGAGTAATTGACCGATTTCATTGACCCCGATGACTTCACCTTCAAACTCCTCTTGTTCAGAGCGAAACCAATGTTTTTCATGCAGGCGGTACAATACTGAAATAAATTCACGGTCGATCTGTTCCTCAGCACCGTTGCGCAACAAGGAATAATACCGGTCGATTCCGGATAAAATCTCTGATAAAACCATGTCGCAATCAAATTGCTGATTTGTCAGGCTTTTCAACGAAACAGGATTGGGTGCATTGCTCCTGAAGTCGGTTTGATTTACATTGATTCCGATACCGATTACTGAACTTTTAATTGAACTGTACATGATCGAATTCTCAATCAAAATTCCACCCAGTTTTTTATCGCTGGCATAAATATCATTTGGCCATTTTATCCGGAGGTTCTCAACATATTTGCTTAGAGCAGTATAAATTCCAAGGGTTACTACTTTTGAAAGCATAAACTGACGGCGTATCTCCAGAAAATCAGGAAAGACCACAATTGAAAAAGTCAGGTTTAAACCGGGCTCGCTCTCCCAGAAGTTTTTCATTTGCCCGCGACCGGCAGTTTGTTCGTATGCCAAAAAGACAGTCCCCTCTGGCAAGGCATTTCCCTGTAATTGGCCGTTGGCATAGTTGTTGGTAGAATCAGCGCTTGGTATGCGCACAATAAGATTTCCGATCATTATTTTTCTTTTAATGTTTTTATCACGAAAGAAATTCGTCATACAAGTTTAATCACTTATTATAAAGTAAAAAATTTATCTTTGTAGTTCTAATAAATAAATATGAAACGAGCATGTTCGTTACAAATACAAACATGGATGAATATTCACATGCGAGTTCCATCCGGCCTTAAAAAATAAATTATATTCGGATGAATAAAAGCATTGCAGAAGCTGAAACTGAACAATTGATCGAAGCCATTGTTGAAGGAATTCAAAGAAAAAAAGGAATAGAGCTCGTTAAAATTGATCTGACAAAAATTAACCATACCGAATGCAAATATTTTATCATTTGTCACGGCAATTCGAATACACAAGTTGATGCAATAGCACATTCAGTTGAAGATACTGTTGAGGAATTAATCAACGAAAAAGCCTGGCACAAAGACGGATACCAGAATTCAATCTGGGTTTTGCTTGATTATGCCGACATCATGGTTCATGTTTTTCAGAAAGAAGCCCGAAAATTATACGATCTTGAAAACCTATGGGCCGATGCACATGTTGAATATATAAAAGAAGATAACAAGAAATAAAAATGGCAGAGAAAAAAAACAATAAAGTTAAGCCCAATTTGGGCAACACAAAACCAATGAACAACGTTCCGAAGATTAATCCATACTGGATTTACGGAGTAATTATCATTGCTTTTTTGGCTATACAATGGTTCACTTTGGGAGCAGGGCCGGTTGAGACCAGTTGGATGGAAGTTAAAAATACGATGCTTCAAAACAACGACATCAAAAAAATCATCGTTGTCAACCGCGAAGAAGCGCAGATTTACCTGAAAGAAACCAGTTACGATAAATATGCTGAAAAGCTAAAAAACGGCTTTACAGCCCCGGCCAAGATTGGCCCTCATTTCTTTTTCACGATCGGATCGGTTGAAACTTTTGAAGCCAGTTTACAGGAAGCACAGGAAAGTTTATCGCCTGAAAATAAAATCAGTGTCGAGTATAAAACGGTTCACAATTATCTTGGCGAACTGCTTAACTGGATTCTCCCTTTTGCAATTATTATCCTGATCTGGTGGTTCATTTTCAAACGTATGAGCAAAGGTGCAGGTGGCGGTGGAGCAGGCAATATTTTCAATGTCGGAAAATCACAGGCCAAGGTATTTGACAAGGATTCAAGGGTTTCAACCAATTTCAAGGATGTGGCAGGCCTGGCCGAAGCCAAACAGGAAGTGGAAGAAATTGTTGATTTTTTGAAAAGCCCTGAGAAATTCACCAAACTTGGAGGCAAAATTCCAAAAGGCGCTCTTTTGGTTGGTCCTCCGGGAACCGGAAAAACATTGCTTGCAAAAGCGGTAGCTGGCGAAGCAAATGTTCCGTTTTTCTCAATGTCGGGTTCCGATTTTGTTGAAATGTTTGTCGGAGTGGGCGCTTCACGTGTTCGCGATTTATTCAAGCAAGCCAAAGAAAAAGCGCCGTGTATCGTTTTCATTGACGAAATAGATGCAATCGGACGTGCCCGTGGCAAAAATCCAAACATGGGATCAAACGACGAACGCGAAAATACATTGAACCAGTTGTTGACCGAAATGGATGGTTTTGACACCAATTCAGGAGTAATAATACTGGCTGCCACCAACCGTGCCGACATTCTCGACAGGGCTTTGATGCGCGCAGGCCGTTTCGACCGTCAGATTCACGT
>CAMDGL010000318.1 GCA_945897845.1 Chitinophaga pinensis
GAACAGGAAAAGGCCGGACTCGACATGGAAATCCCGGTGCCGACCGGAACCTATTTGAATACCCGCGAAACTACTACCATTCAAAACGATTTTCCGGATACCTATGGAATTGGCGAATTGGGTTTGCCTTCGCAGGTTGGAACCATCCGCAAGTCGCAGGCCAAACAGTTGAAAGGATATTTGCTGTTCTTCGACCAGATTTTGGCCAGCTACTTTACCCATCTGGAAAAAGCAAAAGATTTGCTTTCGGTTGACAACAGATTGAAAAAAACCTATTTCACGCAGGCAGTTGCCGACATTAAAGATTTTGAAGATCTGGTTTCCGATTATCCGGCCAACAATCCGGAAGCATTGACGGACTTGCTTTTTTCAGAATTGGATAAAAATATTGAACGGAAAAGCAGACTGCTTGACCATTTGATTTCGCGGTTTGCCGAGAAGTTCAGCGACTTTACCTTCCTGATGAAAGAGCTGTACGGTGAATATGCCAACCAGGCAATCCTTCATTCAAAGGAAAACTTCCTGAAAGATTACAACATTACCAGTCAGCAGCGCGGAAGTGCCTTCAATTATTACAAACAACCTGCCGCTGAAATCTGGGACACCGGCAACGTGGCCGGAGTGCAGAAACGAATTGCACGGCTTTCAGGAATGAAAAATTATTTCCGCCGGAATTTATCCGCTTCATTCGTCGAAGTTTACGATCTGATTGATTCGGATGGCAACAAAGTTTTCCGCTGGCGGATACGAAATGCAGAAGGTGAAATCATTTTGTCGGCAACCGAAAATTACAAAACCCAAAACCGGGCTGAAGATGAGTTGTATCTCGCCGTGGTCAAAATCACGGAAACTTCTCCTGAAACTGTCAAAAAAGCATTTGAAAAGACGGTTCCTGATGAAACAGAAATCGGAAATTTTGAAATTCAACGAGCCGTATCGGGGAAATACTCTTTCGATGTTATCAATCTGGAAGCTCTGCCAGCAAGCACAAAACGGATAATTGCACGACAGTTTACTTACTACGACACGCAGGAAGAACTGAAAAATGCCATTCTGGAAATCATCGGTTTTATGACCCTGTTTTTCTCGGAAGAAGGGCTGTTTCTGGTCGAACACATTTTACTTCGTCCTGACATTTCAGAAACAAATGTGCCGCCGGATGAGTTTATGCCCATTTGTACCGACAACTGCGAGAGCTGCCAGCCGGTTGACCCGTATTCGTACCGCATTTCAGTTGTACTTCCGGGATGGACATACCGGTTCGCCAATCCGGATTTCAGGAATTTTATGGAAGAACTGATCCGCAAGGAGATTCCGGCACATATTCTGGCCCGCATTTGTTGGGTTGGCTTCCGCAAAAACGAAGTTACCGACGATAAGAACGAAATGCTTCAGTTCGAAAAAGCCTGGAAGGAATTTTTGCTTGCAAAAACTAATTCGGAACCGGACCTAAAAATCAAACTGAAAAATCTGATCAGCATACTGAGTGAATTAAATTCAATTTATCCCACAGGCAGATTAATTGACTGCGACGATGAAGAAGATTCACTGGAAGGTAAAATTATTCTTGGCAGAACCTACATTGGAAACCTTTAATTGAAAAAGTTATGACAACAAAATTATCGGAGATCACGACACAATATCATACGTTTGAAGACAACCAGGTTTTAACCAAAGACCAGTTAAACGAATTCATCGGTTATTTCGAAGATCAGGACCGCCTTTCGCGAATTTTCCTGAGCGGTGTCGGAATTGTATGCGGTTTCGAACTAAAATATGATTCGGGCAAACCATCCATCACAATTTCGCAGGGAGCGGGCGTTACCACCGATGGCGACCTGATCAAACTGCATAAAAGTATTGACGGTTCAAGCCAGAAAAAAATCGATTTCAGTGAAATTGAATATACTCAGTATAAAAAATTTGAAGACAGCAATGTCGGATATAAATTCTTTAAAAGACTGGTGTCGGTTGATGACAAAATCACGGAAGTGCCCATCGAAATGATGGAAATTCTACCGGCAGAAGCCGAAAATGCAAATCCTTTGAGTTCGCTTTCAGGATTAAATGGCAAGGTGGTTTTGCTTTATCTCGAAGCCTACGAAAAGAAAGCTGATTTGTGTACCTCGATTGATTGCGACAATCAGGGTGTTGAGCAGGTCGCCAGACTGAGAGTGCTGTTGATTTCCAAAGCCGATGCCGCATACATTGCCGGGCTCGATCCGGTTTTCACGAAACACAATGTCGCCGGTTCAATTTTCGATTTACCGGAAGTTGCTGTTCGACGTGTAGTTTTGACCAAGAGCAACACAGCCAATTACAACGAGTTAAAACGCGCCTATTTTCTGGCTTTGACCACCGATCCGCTCATTGCCAATTTGTCGGATGGAATAAAAAAAATAACCGGTAATTTTAATTCGTTTTTAAAACTGAACATCTCAAATGAAACCTTGCAGACTGCATTGATCAAACTGCAAAGTCTGGTTGGCAGCAGCGCTTACAATGTTCCGTTTAATGTGCAGTACCGCTACGATTGCATCAAAGATATTGTTGATACTTACAACGAACTCAAGTGTCATTTAACCGAACTGAAGGAAGAATGTTGTCCTGACATCAACGCATTCCCGAAACACTTGCTGCTGGGGCAATTGGATGAAATTCAAAGTTCAGTAAAACATTACCGGCATGGGTTCTACAAATCACCAATCCTGAACTGCGGAACCAGCAAAATTCAGCAATGCCGCAGTCTGGTAATGCGTATTTTCGAACTCATCAACAAGTTTCAGACTAATGCAGGCGAAATAAAAATTACACCTTCCAATAAATTACCGGAGTTAGCTTTCCGAAGTATTCCGTTTTATTACAATGTTCAGGATGAATTACTGGCTTCCTGGAATTATTTCAAGACCGAAAAAAACAGGCAGAATACCAATTTGAGTTATCACACTTCAAAATTATCGACTGCCCCGCACATTCAAAATCCATTGAATTTCGATACCGACCGTTTCGATTTTTACCGCATCGAAGGTCATCAGGGCAAAATTTATCAGGATGTGCTCGAAGAAATTGACAACCTGAAAAACCAATACGGTTTGGCTTTCGATGTGAAGGCTTTGTCGGTAAATATCAATACGGAGAACCTGAACATTGACGATTACCAATGTGAATTTGAAGATCTGAATGTGTTGCTCAAGGCCTGGACAGCTGAGCAGGATTGTGTTCTGGGGGAAGTTGCGAGCTTCTTCTCCGGATTCAATACCGCAGTTCCGGGGAAAAATGTGAGAGAACCTCAACTCGGTATTAAAGCAGTTTCAGGATTGGAAATAAACACCAATTTAAATTTGGCTTCTGCCAGAAATACGGCCACAAAAGCCACAACAAGTGCACGAACTGCGGCAACTGCAGCAACTGCAGCAACAACTTATACTAAAAGCAATGTAATTACCGACAATCTGACGATTCAGGAAAACGCACTTGGAAACGTGATGAAAGTGGCACTTGACCAGACCGTTGGAGGGTCGGTGAACGACATTATTGCAAAGGCAAATTACCTGGTTTCCGATATCGTTAATACAGATGCATGGAAAGCGGAACCTGAAATTAAAGCCTATGTAATTGATCAATCTATTGAACTGATGGCTTATACGCATGTGTTGTCGCAAAGGATGCCGCTCACTTTGGTCGATATAAACACCACCAGAATTTCATCCTACAAGCTGACCATGGACGATTTGTGTGCACGGGTGAAGAAGATGAAAGCAAGCTACCAGACCACCAAACTATCCACAGAGCTAAAAGCTTTTATGGGAATGTTGATCAATCAGCTTTCGAATGTTTGCTGTTCAGGAAAAAAACTACAGATTTTGCTCGAAGAAGTGGAAAAACGGAAAAAAGATATTTTAGTCAGGTTGCAGCTTTCGAGCTTTATCGAAAAAAATCCCGGACTCGAACACAAAGCAGGCGTGCAACCCGGCGGAACCTTCATCCTGGTTTATCTGAACAAAGCCACCACTTTACAAACCATTGCTGCCGCAAATCTAACAACTGCACGCGATCTGTCATCAATAACAACAGTTGCCGACAGGCTAAAAGCCAGTACAGCTTCGAATATTGAAAAAATAGCTGCTGCTGATGCGTTTATTAATTCTGAAAAAATAACAAAACTTGACCTCACCACCGCATTATCGGATCGACTTTCGCTTCTTGACAGAATAATCAAACCGGTTGATTTGCCAAACAATACGGTCGTTGCTGATTTCTCGTTGCCATATATGTGCTGCTCCGACTGTGCTCCGGTCAATTTTATCATCCAAAAACCGCCGGTTTCACTCCGCCTCGAAAAAGATGAGTTCTGTCTGGGAAAAGATACCAGTCCGCTGCTGTTTGAAGTTTCGCCTGCCGATGGAATTATTAAAGCCGATCCGGTAGTTGCAGGAGTGACAATCGATGGCGCTAAACTTTTCATCGATCCTGAACTTTTCCCTGATAATATGTTGGGCAAAGATATCCGGTTTACAGTGAATGAGCAGATTACCCAAACCCTGATAACCGTATACCGTGCAGTTCAGTTCGATTTCGCAGTTCCTGTTTCGCCAACCACCGAAACAAAAATTACATTTATCCCGACCGGAAATCTGGAAGGGGCAGGTTTCCTCTGGGATTTTGGCGATGGCGGCCTTTCGTCGGAACAAAATCCGACACATTCCTATAAATTGCCGGTTAATAAAGAGAATAAAGTGACCGTTTCACTCACGGTTACGGCTCCCAATGGAGTTTGTAACAGTACCGTCGAACACGATATAACATTCAAAATAGAAGATACTAAAATCAAACTCGACAGGCTGACATACTGCTCAAATGAAACAAGTAGTTTTCCGTTTATCGTTACTCCGACAGGTGCCGAAGCAAAAATTGCAGGACCTGGCGTTGAGCAGGATGCTTC
>CAMDGL010000319.1 GCA_945897845.1 Chitinophaga pinensis
GCGAGGATAAAGGAAAAAATCTGGTTATCGGTGAGCGCCGATGCGAACAAGCCAATCGCGACATAAATGGCGGCCAGAAAGAACAAACCGATAAAAGCGCCCCAGGTTCCGCCGGTATCAATACTTCCAACCGGATTTCCGAGTGAATAAACCGAGAAAAAATACACCAAAGTTGGCAGCAACGAAATCGTAACCAGCAGCAGGCCTGCCAGATATTTGGCAAGTACAATCCTGAAAACAGAAAGTGGCCGGGTAAGCAGGACTTCCATGGTTCCCAATCGTTTTTCTTCGGCAAACAACCGCATGGTAATGGCCGGAACCAAAAACAAGTAAACCCACGGCGCCAGCGAAAACAAACCATCGAGCGAAGCATACCCACCCTCCATAATATTGTAATTTCCGGGGAAAACCCACAGAAACAGACTGGTAGCCAGCAAGAATACAAAAACCACCACATATCCTGTGAGCGATCCAAAAAAACTGGTAATTTCTTTTTTTAAGAGACTGAACATACTTGAAATGTTACTTCTTTGGTTTTTATGATTTTACGTTTACCCTCTTTACCAATCCCGATCATTTTCGTGACCTCAGGAAAATGATCATCAATGGTGATATTATGCACTTTACAAGAATCTACAGCACCAATAAAATTTTCCTAGCGGGCTATTTTCTTATGCCTTCGTTATTTTTTCATTCGTTTCAAATTCTTTAAGTGTCTTGCCGTTTTTTTGTTTCCATTCGGTCATTCCATTTGCATTTCTACCCATGACCATAACAGCAGCAGTTGACGGACTGCTAAAAATATAATCCTCATGAAATTCATAATAATCCCCTTTACCAACAAGAACTCCTTCATCTATAAGTTTCTGTCGAAGTGTTATAAAACTTGATGTCATAGAGTTTACAATTGTCGCGGCAGCTTTAGATCCTTTAAAGACTACAAATCCATCAGACGATGGTTCTCCTAGTCCATCTGCACCTCGCGCTGCTTTGATGAAAAATGTCTCTTGCTTTTGTTTAGGTTTAAACTCTCTTTTTTCATCAAATACCTTATGTCCGAGAGTATTTACAAGCATTTTTATATTCTCGATAAATTCTTCCATTTCAGCTTTATCAGATTCTGAAAGTGAGGATTGCGTAGGGATGATTGAATTCTGAACTTTATATCGTTTAGCTTGGCGGGCGGTGTCATGAAGACGATTTTCCAAATATTTAATGTGAGCCTTATTTAGATTGTCATCTTTGCTAATAAAAACGATTGTTTCGTTCCAAAAATCCTTTTGGTTCAAGTGTTGGGTAAGCCGTTTTAATATTGATTCGGCTTCTCCAATATAAACTAAATCTTTTCCTTCTTCATCTTTGCCAAATAGCAAATAAACTCCTGTACTTATCAAATCATTGCGGTCTGTGCAGTCTTTAATATTAATGCGTGGAATTTTATATGCTTTTCCTGACCAATTAGAAAGCTCACAACTCATTCGACCATTGGGGTCTCCATCAATTAGGAATATTTTTATTGTCTTTCCGAATTTCATTTGATGATATCTTTATGAGCAGAAGTACCGCTACTATGTCTGCCTGGTTTTGAAATTATTTATAAAGCATTGGTCTCTTAAATCCATCTTTGGGGTGTCAGTGTAAAGCTAGTCAAACCTGCTTCATTTTTAAAAGCATCGAATTCGATGCTTTTAAAACCATAATCCGCAAAATTCAATTGCATTGCGTGTTCTCATCCAGTTCTAAATATCAATAAATTTACTTCCAATCTTCACTATCACCTAATTTTTAATGCTACTGAATTCAGTTACATTAAAAAGTGGGTTGTTACATTTTATTTTGCTTTAACTTCCCCACCATAACCTCCGCCGCCCGTTTTGAAGCTCCAGGTTCACCCAGTTTGATCATCATTTCACGGTAATCATCCAACATCCGTTTTTCATTTACGGGATCGTGTACAATTTTATTCAATTCGCCGATCACATTTTTCAGGGTAAAGTCCGACTGAATTAATTCTGCGACGGCTTCCTTCTTCAGGATAATATTTACCAGCGAAACCCATTTTGTTTTCAGGAAAAATTTCTTTAATGGCGTAAATAACCAGTTGGGCGTGAGCTGATAAACCACCACCTGCGGAACATTTAAAATAGCGGTTTCGAGCGTGGCCGTGCCCGATGAAACAATGGCTACACGGCTATGAATGAGTATTTCATAAGTTTTTCCCCAGAGAACAGGCACTTTACTGCCTTTCATAAACGGCTGGTAAAATTCAATTCCCATGTTGGGCGCACCGGCAATTATACATTGGAATTCAGGAAAATGAGCAGCAGCTTCAAGCATCGTTGGCAGCAAAACACTGATTTCTCCTTTTCGGCTGCCGGGCAAAATGGCCAATATTGGTTTCTCCGGTAATTTATTTTCAGTCCAAAACCTGGGAAAATCCGGTTCGGTTCTCTTTTGCAGAATAGCGTCCAATAGCGGGTTTCCAACGTAATTGACCGGATAATCATACTTCCGGTAAAATTCCGTTTCGAAAGGCAAAATGGTAAACATATCGTCCACATAGGCTTTCACCCTGTGAACACGGGCTTCTTTCCATGCCCATATTTTTGGCGAGATGTAATAGAATGTTCGTATTCCGTGTTCTTTGGCAAACTTTGCCATCCGTAGATTGAAGCCGGGGTAGTCGACCAAGATCAGAACATCAGGCTTAAATGCCAGCATGTCCTGTTCGCAAAACCTGAAGTTTTTTTGAATGGTTCGGATATTCATAATCACCGGCACAAGTCCCATAAATGCCAGTTGCCGGTAATGTTTCAGCACAGTCATCCCGGCTTGTTCCATCAATTCGCCGCCAAATCCTCGAAATTCAGACTGCGGATCAATCAAACTGATTTCCCTGATCAGGTTGGAAGCGTGCAAATCGCCCGAAGCTTCACCGGCTAAAACGTAATATTTCATTGTTTATATCAGTTTGCCAATCAGCACTACAAACGCGTACATGAATGTTGCCATTATTACGCCGCGGGCTGCCATGTCGTATTTTTGACGGTAAAAAAGCAGAAAGAAGGCAAGATTTGGGAACACGCATAGGCTCAGTAATTTAAGGAATATTTTCATGTCCCAGATATTGCGCAGGTAAACCGAAAATTCCATTTCACTGTATTTCACCTCATAAGTAATATAAAAGATGATCATCGGCACAATGGTTCCAAGTAACCAACCTGTAAGAATGCGATCGAAGCGGTTTGGTTTGCGAATTGTCATTTTAAAATCTCCAGCTTTTCATGCTTTCAAAAGTCTGATAGCAAGTCATATCGGCACTTACAGGCACTATTGAAACAAATCCGTTTTCGAGTGCAGTAATGTCTGTTTCAGCAACATCCACCTCGAAATTTTTAAAATAACCGGTCATCCAGAAATATTCCCGTTTATGCGGATCAGTGCGCCGGTCGTACTCTTCCACCCATTTTCCTGAAGT
Organism: Chitinophaga pinensis; assembly: GCA_945897845.1. Taxonomy (GTDB): domain Bacteria; phylum Bacteroidota; class Bacteroidia; order Bacteroidales; family Prolixibacteraceae; genus Aquipluma. The sequence continues at coordinate 3,479 of CAMDGL010000319.1, forward strand.
TTGCCGGCACACCTGAATGCCTTTGATTTCCCCTTTCGGAATATTCACGTTCAGGCAAACAAATGGTGGAAGTCCATTTTCGGCAACTTGCTGAAATACACGCGCCACATATATTTTTGCGCGCGAAAAGTCTGCTTCGTGATCGTAGTCGTTCAATGAAAACCCAATTGATGGGATTCCGTGAATACAGCCTTCCAAAGCACCGCCCATCGTTCCCGAATAAACTACACTAATGGATGAATTTGAGCCATGATTGATTCCGGAAACCACAAAATCTGGATCCCTGTCGAGCAACTGATTAAAAGCGAGCTTAACACAATCGACCGGAGTTCCTGTGCATTTGTAAACCTGATAACCTTCTTCGTCAACCGTTTTGGTCACGCGAATCGGGTGGTCAACCGTGATGGCATTCGACATTCCCGACCGGTGACTATCCGGTGCCACCACCACCACATCGCCAAAAAGGCGCATCACTTCTGTCAACTCTGTGATACCTTTTGCCGTAATGCCATCGTCGTTGGTAATTAAAATTAAGGGCCTATCGCTCATAGCTTGCTTTTTTTTGAATGCTCACAAAGATAAATGAATGTACCTGAAAAAATCGTCCAAATGAATATTTTATATAAAAATACCATTGTTTTAAAATGAACCAAACCAAGTCAACTTCGTAGTTGTTATTAGGTTCACACTTAAAAAATAATGACCATGGAAAATATTACAAATTCAATCAATTGGTTTGAAATTCCGGTATTGAATTTCGACCGTGCAAAGGAATTTTATTCCCGCATTTACGAATACGAAATGCATGAAATGATGATGGGTTCGCTAAGAATGGGTTTTTTGCCAATGGATCCTGATTCTCAGGGTGTCGGCGGGGCAATTGTTCAAGGCGATGGATTTGTGCCAACTGCACTCGGAACAAAAGTTTACCTGAACGGCGGTAACGATTTGCTGACTGTTTTAAACCGGGTAATTGCAGCAGGTGGCGAAATCATACACCCAAAAACCCTAATCAACGACGAAATTGGTTATTACGCTGTTTTTGAGGACACCGAAGGAAACCACATTTCGCTGCATTCGATGGGATAAAAAGAAATTATATTGCGTCCGTTGGCTAAAGCCGAACGGCAAAGGATAGTTGCAAAACTAATAATCAAAGCAATATCCTTTGCCGTTGCATTTATGCAACTGATTTGTTAATTTTTCAGATCAACCAGAAACTCATCACCATCCTTCCATTTTCTCGAAATCTGAGTGTATTCGCCAGGTCGTGCAACATATTTTACATTGCCATGGGTAACCGTTGGATTTACCGCCCATGAAGGAATCCGGATAAAAACATCCATAAAACGCGTGTCGTTGCATGCACTTCTCAAAGTCATTGCATTGCTTTCAGGATAATTTGTTTCCTGAATTAATTTCACATTTCCACCGGTAGTATGATGGTATTCCATCGACGC
>CAMDGL010000320.1 GCA_945897845.1 Chitinophaga pinensis
TATTTCGGCGGAAGGATTCTGACCATTACAACACCTTCAATTTCTGAAATCATATCTTTAATAACTGCAGGAACATTGCCATCGATGTCAATAATGTTATAGGCAATTTCGTCCCTGTTCTTGTTGAGCATGTTCGAAATATTTAAACCTTCGTGGGCCAGTAATGCTGAAATCTGGCTTACCATTTTCGGTATGTTTTTGTTTGCTACCACAATGCGGGTTCCGCCGTTGCGTTCCATTTCGGCAGTTGGGAAATTCACCGAATTCACGATGTTTCCATTTTCCAGATAATCGATGGTTTGATTTACAGCCATAATCGCACAATTGGTTTCCGACTCTTCGGTGGAAGCTCCAAGATGCGGAATTGCAATAATGTTTTTCACGTTGATCAATTCATCCTCCGGAAAATCGGTCACATATTTTCCAACTTTTCCTGATTCAATGGCTTCAATCATATCCTGATTGTTTACCAGTCCGCCACGGGCAAAATTGAGGATTTTCACCCCGGGTTTCATCATTTTAATTTTATCCTTATTGATGAAACCTTTTGTTTCGGGCATTTGCGGAATTTGCAGGGTCACAAAATCAGCATTTGAAAGAAGTGATTCCAAACCTTCCGCTTTTTTCACATTGCGACTCAGTTTCCATGCATGCGCTACCGAAATGTAAGGATCGTAACCAATTACATTCATCCCAAGTGCCTGGGCTGCATTGGCCACCAAAACGCCAATGGCGCCCAATCCGATAACAGCAAGTGTTTTCCCGCGGATTTCGGTGCCGCCAAAGTTGGCTTTGCCTTTTTCAACCAGGCCGGGAACTTCACTTTCTTTACCTTTCAAAGTTTTTGCCCATTCGATCGAATTTACAATATCGCGCGATGCGAGCAACATTCCGGCAATTACAATCTCTTTTACTCCGTGGGCATTGGCGCCGGGTGTGTTGTAAACAACAATACCTTTTTCAGTACATTTTTCTACTGGGATATTATTGACACCGGCACCTGCACGGGCAATGGAAAGAAGGCTCGCTGGCAACTCCAAGTCGTGCATGGCCTGACTACGAACGATAATTGCATCAGGATTAGCGAACTCACTGGCAATTTCGTATTTATCAAGAGGGAAAATCTTCAATCCTTCCGGATCGATCTTATTTAATGTCTGAATTTTGAACATGATATTTGGTTTTTTGTCATGAAAAAGTATGACAAAGATCACAAATTTATTTAAAAAACACAGACGTTAAGATGAAAAAAAAATGGCTTTATGGCAAAATTATACGGGTAAATATAATTTCTGATCATTCAAATTGATTCGCAAATTCCATCGAAATTCAATTCTGTTAACTAAAAAAAAACACGCCCGGTATGTAAATTTAATGGTTCCCAAGTGTTAATAATTGTAAAATATTCTTAGTTTTGACTGCTGATTGAAAATTACATATCACGTTTTACTATATAAATTAACTATTAACTTAAAACTTATGCCAATGAATTGATGTTTTTTTGTGAATACACTGCAATCGATTGCAGGTTTTCAAAGAAGCCCCTCCAGATGGTGTTGCTTATTAAATGCTTCACCGACATTATCAAACTAATTATTTTAACTAACAGATGAAATTATGAAAAAAATCCGAAGATTAGGCCATTTCCCTTTTGGAAATGGTTCGCAAATTCTTTTGAAGATTAAATTACTTTCTGTCGGTTTGTTATTTGGATTTGCATCTGTCGCATCAGATGGTTTATCTCTAAATACAAATCCGGAGCAGGTAATTAATCCTGTTGAGCAGCAGAAGCAAGTCAGCGGGACGGTCAATGACAGCCAGGGGCTTCCGATTCCGGGAGCGACCGTTATTGTTGCCGGTACCAATATTGGTACAATCACCGATAGCGATGGAAAATTCAGATTCAGTATTCCTGCATCTGCAAAAACCCTCGCCGTGAGTTTCGTTGGTATGAATTCCACAGAAGTAAACATTGGCACCAACAGCAGTTTTGCAATTGTACTTACCGATTCAAATGTCGGTTTGGAAGAAGTTGTCGTTGTAGGTTATGGTACACAGAAAAAGGAAAGTGTTGTAGGCGCCATTTCTCAGGTTGATAACAAGACACTGATGCGTACCGGAACTTCCAATGTTACCAACGCCATTGCCGGTAAACTTTCCGGAGTATTGACCATACAGCAGACCGGTGAACCTGGAGCGAATGACGCTGAAATTGTTATCCGTGGTTTGTCGAGCTGGAACGGTTCGCAACCTTTGGTGCTTGTTGACGGTGTTGAACGCGACTTCACAGATTTGGATCCGAATGAAATCAACTCCCTTTCAGTATTGAAAGATGCTTCGGCTACTGCCGTATTCGGTGCAAAAGGTGCAAACGGCGTTATTCTGGTGACCACAAAAAGTGGGAATCTTGGAAAACCAAAACTTGACTTTACTGCCTCTTACGGTGTTCAGAAAGCTACCAGAATTCCTGATCATATTGATTCATACACCACAATGTCGTTGCTGAATGTGGCGCGCATGAACGGCGGACAATATACTGACATGTTGCCGGAGAGTATTCTTGAAGAGTACAGAAATCCTTCAACTCCATTAAATGCGCTTCGTTATCCGAATGTAAACTGGTTCGACGAATTGTCAAAACCTTACGCTCCAACAGTTAACGCCAATTTCAATGTAACAGGTGGAACCAAATTCATTAAATATTTCTGTTCGTTGGGTTTTATGAACGAAAGTGGATTTTTTGAAGCTAAAAAAGATGGTTACTATGATATGAATTACCATTACAACCGGTTTAACTACCGCGCCAATGTGGATTTTGACCTGACTCCTGATACAAAACTATCATTCAAAATGGGTGGTGAAACCGGGATTAAAAATCAGCCCAACAGTTCGCCATGGCGTAATTTATATGCTACCAGTCCGGCTCGTTTCCCTGCTTATTTCCCTGAATGGGTGCTTGAGCAGGTTCCTGACATAGATTATCCTGATGCAAGGGGAATGAGACTGTCAGAAGCATTTGGTGAATACACCGGTAACCCTTACACTTCATTAAATACAGGTGAGTTCAGACAATATGTGGATTCAAAATTATTTACCGACCTTATTCTGGATCAGAAACTTGATTTTATCACCGAAGGTTTATCTTTTAATGGGAAAGTATCACTGAGTACCTATTTCCGTAACAATTCGTTGCTGGCAAACTGGGGCTTTCCTCAATATAAATTAGACTATACAAAAATTGGTGCTGTTGATCCGATTTCTCTCAAACCAATAAATCCATGGACTCGTTCGGGACAGGCAAATGAAGTTTACACCCAGGTGCCATTGGATATCAACGTGGGCTCTTTGCAGGACGATTATTACCGCGATTTGTATTATGAGTTTGCCCTTAATTACAGCCGTACCTTTGGCGATCATAGTGTTACAGGCCTTGCTTTGCTGAACCGTCAGGAAAAAAATAAGGGAACTGATTTCGCTTATTTTAATGAAGCGCTGGTTGGCAGGACTACCTACGATTATAAACACAAATACCTGATTGAATTCAATGTTGGTTATACCGGTTCAGAGCGCTTTGCTCCCGGAAACCGTTTTGGATTATTTCCTGCCGGCGCTATCGGTTGGGTAATTTCTGAAGAACCTTTCTTTAGAGCAGCAGCTCCTTTTGTCAGCAAGATGAAATTGCGATATTCCGACGGGATAGTTGGTAGTGATTATGCCCGGAGCAGATGGCTCTACCAAAGCGACTACTTTAAGGATTCACGCGGTTATATTCACGAAGATCTCGGCGCCAACCTGAGTGCACAATGGGAAGAAGCCCGCAAACGTGACATTGGACTTGAACTTGGATTATTTAAGGACCAGTTTACCCTGGTGGTAGACCTTTTTGATGAGCAACGTGATCAGATGTTGCTGGTACCGCGAAGCTCTACCATGTTAATTGGGAACTCTTTTAAAGAACTTAACCTTGGAGAAGTGAAGAAACATGGTATTGAAGTTGAAATCGGCTTTAATAAAGTAGTGAATAAAAATTTCAATTATTTTCTTAGAGCCATTATGGGCTATAATGAAAACCGCGTATTATTTAAAGACGATCCACCATACGCACCAGATCATACCAAGCTGGCCGGAAAACCACTGACTGAGATGCTTAGTTCAGAATTTGGCCTGGAAGGACTCGAATTAAGTGGTGTTGAATTGACTGGTACCGGTTATTATACATCGGTTGATGACATTCACAATAACCCATCACCCATCGCGTTGGAAAAATTGAATGTGGGCGACTACAAATTCCTTGATTATTTGACTGACGGAACCATCACCGCCCTCGATAAACACCCCATTAAAGGTTTAACTTATCCTCCTTTTACCTTCTCATGGTCAAGTGGTTTTACATACAGGAATTTTGACTTCAATTTTATGTTCCAGGGTAACCTTGGCAAGTACGTTCAATACAACCAGACCTACGAAGTTGAGTTTATCAAAGGCGACTGGCGTATCCACTCTTCCCAGTTAGATTACTGGGCGCCAAACAACCCATCAGCCAACCATTCTACCTTGCATTACAGCGGTAGTAGCAGTGCAGATATTTTGTTCTGGGGTGGTGGCGAGGCCGACCGCGGATACCAGGTGATGATTGAAGACCGCTTCTTCCGTAATGCCGACTATGTGCGACTGAAAGAAGTTTATGCAGGTTATACATTTGATCCGGGTTACTTAAACAAATTGGCCGGTGTTTCCAGCTTTCTTGTTTATGTCACTGGCAATAATCTCTTGACTTTAACCAATTTAATTGAAGGCGACCCTGAACGGAAAGATTTCCAGCAAGGGTTTTATCCACAGATGTCAACCTTTAAGGTTGGTGTGAAGTTCGTATTCTAATTGTAAAATCTACGATCATGAAAAAATATATCATTTTA
>CAMDGL010000321.1 GCA_945897845.1 Chitinophaga pinensis
CGATTGTGTTGCTTCTCCATCAGCAGGTACAGTTTGTTCAGGCCATATTGCCAGGTGCCGTATTTTTCCTTGTAATATTCAAGCGGCTTACGCAAACGTATCAATGCTATCCCACACTCATGCTTAATCAATTCGCTCATTGTTCTTCGGGTTCTTCTATTTGTTCAAAACTTTCAGGAAATAATTCAGGAAACCGGATGATATCTTTTACAATAAATGCATTCGGGTATCTATACGAGATGGTCGATTTGGCTTTCAAGGCTTCGCTTTTGTTGCGAAAATCGCCAACTCTCAATTTGAAATTAGGTGTCTGAAAAATAAGGTATGCAGGAATATTTGGGAAAGTGAGGTTAAAATCATTTCTTACCCGTTCGGCCTGTTCGCGGGCTTTGTTTCCGGAGCTGAAGAATATCTCGAGACGAAAACCATCGGTTCCGCGTTTGCGCTGGTTGATTTGGGAATGCCTGACAAGCAGATCGGTGATTCTTGGATCTTGCCTGATGGGTAATTTCCCAAGTAGTTCCTCCATTTTTGCCGTTTGGCTGGAGATTCCAGGGTACAGGCCAAGTGTATCATTTTGAGCATAAACCGATGTGCTCAATAGTCCAAGAAATAAGATGACACTACACAAATACCTCATACGATCAGTTTTTGAGTTTGCAAATATAAGATTTTAATGGAACAACGACCCAACGGATATCAGCCAGCTATCGGGATAAATTCTTCGGATGATGACTGCAAAAATCTATAAACCAGACAATTTTACCGCAAACAGACCTTGAATCATCAATTAAATTGAAAGTGTCGAACAAAGGTTTTTTTCTGAATGTTAATTTTTTGATCTGACTCCATCAAAAGCACCTGCTTCTTTTTTCTGATTACTGAGACATCCAGCTGTAAACTTTCGGCTCTTGCTTATTCCTGAAAATTAATGAAATTTGCGGGCTTGAAAGTCCATTTTTAAATGGTATAATATGAATAACCTGAAACGAAATAACATGGGAAAATTAATTGACGATTTTAACAGCTACCGCGCCAAAATGAACGAAAAGATTTTGGCAAGCGATAACAAAGTGATGAAACGCATATACAGTATCGATACTTTGACTTATCAGGAAGGAGCATTGAGCACCAAAACCAAGGAAATGCTTGGCCTGGTTTCATCGATGGTGCTGCGTTGCGACGATTGTGTAAAGTACCATTTGGGAAAATGCTACGAACTTGGTGTAACTACTGATGAGGTTTTCGAAATATTCTCGGTAGCCAACTTGGTGGGCGGAACCATCGTAATTCCACACACCCGCCGTGCGGTTGAATACTGGGAAGAATTACAAAACCAGTAAAATTGAGTTAAAAATTGTATAACCAAATTTGTTTCTTCGAGCTCAAGAAATTAGCCCTCAGATAACTGTGGAAATAATTATATTTGAAGAATGATTACAAAAACTGAAATATTATCAAAACTTAAGGAGTTAAAACCAGAACTTCGCAAAAACTATTCTGTCAGGAAGATTGGATTATTCGGTTCTTTCTCAGATGATTCTTACACTGAGGAAAGTGACATTGACATTCTTGTTGAATTAGATAGACCAATAGGCTGGAAAATTTTCACACTTGAAATCTATCTTGAAAAAATCTTTGGGCGGAAAATTGATTTGGTTACCAAAAACGCACTGAAGGAGCAAATCAAAGACAATATTTTAAAGCAAGTAAATTACGTGTAAGTGAATATCTTCCCGAAAATAAAGCTCAAATTGACTCAATACTAGAAGAATGCGGCTTTTAAGCGCATCACCCGGCATACAATTCAGGATTTAAAAACGGAATAAAAGCCAGCTGAACGGCAGGCAGATAAAGGATTTTTCGGGTTATTGTATCGTTGGTGAGCAAGCCCACTGCACCGTTTTGCTGCTTCGAATTCTGTTTTGCGAAAACGATGTCGTCGGCATCGCCCAGTTCGTAGCCCTGATGAACCAATTCTGCCACACGCGGAGGCAGCATAAAAGTGGTGGTTCTGGCTTTCCCGGTTTGTTTCCCGTTGCTGATCACCACCCATGCAAAAGCCATTAAGCCTGAATCAGAATCTTCCACTCCACCTTCAATTCCCACATAATAATCGAATCCCGGGAAAAGATCATGGGCATTTTTTACCCGGCTTTCGGCTCCCAACAAAGTTTCAACATCGCTCATTGGCTGATCTGAAACACCGCTTTCAACCGATCCTCCAAGTATTGTAATATTGTCGTTCAGAAATACCGATAATCCTTCTTTTACGGCATCCAGCTTTACCGGATTTTTAGAAGCCACCAAAATTTTAATCATTGCAGGATAAATTTTAATTGCCGTCCAAAATACAAAAAACAATGCTCGCTGATGAACCACGATCAATGTTTCAGGTTTATTGTCCAAATCCATACCGATCCGATGAGCTGAAGTCAGCGGATCGGTAATCGGAAGCTATTTTTCTTAATTTTGATGCTTCGAAAAAACCAACCATAAATGATTATCAGACAAGCAAACATTACAGATTCGGCCAGTATTGTTGAATTTCAACTGGCAATGGCTATGGAAACGGAACAACTTCAATTACATGAACCAACCGTAATAAAAGGCGTTGCCGCCGTTTTTGCCGATTCCTCTAAAGGAATTTATTACGTGGCCGAAACGGATGGCAAAGTAGTTGGCTCGTTGCTTACCACTTTTGAATGGAGCGACTGGCGCAATGGAACAGTACTCTGGGTTCAATCGGTTTATGTCCGGCCTGAATTCAGGAAGAAAAGTATTTTCAGCCGATTGTATAAACACATTCAGGAGAAAGTCGTTTCGGATTCCAATTTGCGGGGTATTCGTTTATATGCCGACAAAACCAACACTTCCGCTCATGGTGTTTACGAACATCTGGGAATGACAGCCGAGCATTATCAAATGTACGAATGGATGAAAGGTTAGAAAAACCAGTGATCAGTCTCAGTTATCAAAAAAGGTTGTCAGGTTGTCGATTGTCAGTCTTGAACCATTAAATCATCATTTTAAAAGAAACTCAAATAATGATCAAAAAACCTATTTCGCCGGAAATACGTCAACAGTTGATTTTTGCACAGCGGGAAGAGATTACCGAATATCACATTTATACTAAACTGGCCGAACAAATCCATGATGCCGAAAACAAAAAAATACTGACCCGGATTGCTGCCGATGAACTGAAACACTATAAAATCTGGTCGGCTTATACCAATAAGGAAGTTTCGCCAAGCCAATGGGAAATCAGGAAATATTACTGGATATCAAAAATTTTCGGATTAACCTTTGGCCTGAAACTGATGGAAAAAGGCGAAGAAAAGGCACAAGTCAATTATGCTTTGATTGCTACTGAAGTACCAGAAGCTCTAACTGTTGCCGAAGATGAGAACCAACATGAAAAAGAATTGCTTGGACTGATTCAGGAAGAACACCTGAAATACATGGGTTCAATTGTGCTGGGACTGAACGATGCGTTGGTTGAAATTTTGGGAACACTTGCCGGACTGACATTCGCACTTCAAAACACAAAACTGGTCGCCTTGGCCGGGATAATCACTGGAATTGCTGGTGCTTTATCTATGTCATCCTCAGAATATTTATCGAATAAAGCTGAAGGGAAAGAAGATCTGGCTATTAAATCAGCAGTATTTACAGGAATTGCCTATGTAATAGCGGTAATATTTCTGGTAGCTCCATTTCTTATTTTTACGTCCGTGTTTATTGCTTTGCTTGTTGCTCTGTTCGATTCAATCCTGATTGTATTTCTGTTTACCTATTATATTTCGGTGGCAAACGATCAGCCATTCCGGAAACGCTTTACCGAAATGGTGGTTTTGAGTACAGTTGTCGGATTAATTTCCTTCGGATTGGGATATTTGGTCAGGATTTTCTTCGGAATTGAGGTCTAAAGGCCAAAGCATTTTAGCGTCAACAATAACCTAATGTTTAACAACTACGTACAGAAGTAGAAAATAAAACTGTTACTTGAAATGAATTGAAAATAGATTGTTCGGAAGTTAAATCGAAAAACTTAATCCAATGATACAAGTTGATTTACCTGCGGCCTTTACGATCGGGCAAACTTTTGCCTTACTTTCAAAAAAATATTTACAACAGGAACCTGAATTATTTACCAGCAAACTACTGGGGCCTTTCAATGTCTATCTCTCCTGCGGATTTGCTCCTGGAGGATTGTTCCTTTTGGTTGGCTGGCCTGCCTGGGAAGGCATGTATTCAGTTCAGTGGATTGAAAACTCCTTCAACAATCCTTTAATTGCCGCTTTCTACGTGCTTTTTGTAATTGCCATGATCTTGCTTGGCAATGCAGGATATATCCTTGGCCATTTCTGGTACAAAACAAAACGGGATGTTTTTGTGATTGCCGGAATAGTTGCCGGAATTTTTCTCACTGCGCTGCCATTCCTTCTTAATTGGGGATGCTGGAGGCAAATCGGAACTTATGCCGAAATCCAAACCGGCGGCGGATATCCTTTTGGCGAACCTCCTTTCTTCAACGGATGGTTGGGGATCATGAGCTATCTTTTCATAACTGGGATTCTGTCTGGTTTTTGGATCAGAGGGAAGAGCAGGAAACTTGCTGCCAATATTTAATAATATAAACTAAAGAAAGAAAGGAGACTATTATGCTGGCAATGGACATTCCTATAGCCGCCATGAGCGGGATGATACTTGCCGAAGGTGGCAAAAAGTTAATCATGAGCAATGATAAAAACAAGATGCTTTTAATACGCTTTATAACATTGGCTTATGCAGCAATTTTTATAGCGCCTACACCTGTCTATTATTTCCTTGGGTGGCCTGCCTGGGAGGTTAATTTTATGTGGCCATGGGTAGATCATATTATTGACAACCCGTTAAGGGCTGC
>CAMDGL010000322.1 GCA_945897845.1 Chitinophaga pinensis
ATCGTTCCAGGAAATCATTCCAAGCATGAACGAAGTTTTCATCCATGTAGTTGAACAATCAAACCGCGAAAACAAGTTGTAACCAAAAGAAGTTGACAGTCCCAATCTCAGTTGGCAGTTTTTTATTGAATACTGAGACTGAACACTGCGACTTTTAAAGTGAACATTAAAAACAATACTGTACCAACATGAATAAATCCATTCTCATCCTAAAACGCGAATACCTGACCAGGGTAAAGAAAAAATCGTTCATTATCATGACTTTGCTGGTTCCGCTGATGATGGCTGCACTGACCATTCTGCCTGCGTATCTGGCTACCATGGATGATTCGGAGGAACGAACCATTGCCGTTTACGACCCAACAAGTCTTATCCTTAACAAAATAGAAAGCACTGAATACACCAAGTTCCACTACATTCCCGAACAGGAATACAATGAACTAAGTAAAAATTTCAAATCAGGAAAGTTCTACGCCTTACTTTTTATCCCTCAAAATATCCTAACCACCAACCAGGCCGAACTTATTTCTGATAAACAAATCACTTTCGATATTAAAAACCTGATCTCAGGCCGGATAGAAAATATCATTGAAAGCGAAAAACGGCAGCAGGTGATCAATGAAACCGGAATGCCCGATCTGGAAACAAAACTGGCTGCCACAAAAACAAGGATCAAGCTGAATACAATCAAATTGGGCGAAAAAGGCGAAGCGGTGAAAAGCTCGACTGAAATGGCAATGGCCATTGGCTATGCAGCCGGATTTCTGATTTACATGTTTGTTTTCATCTACGGAACAATGGTGATGAAGGGAGTAATGGAAGAAAAATCGAGCCGTATTGTTGAAGTAATCATTTCGTCGGTAAAACCTTTTCAGCTTCTTTTTGGAAAAATTATCGGAATCGGCCTTGTTGGTTTGACGCAGATTGCCATCTGGATTGTGCTTGGATTGGCGATTACAACTGGCGTTGCTGCCTACATGGGGCAAGGATCGGCCGAAACTGCCATTCAGGCTCAAAACATAATGTCGGGCGGCCAGGTAATGGAACAGATGGGCGCTGCCAGTCCGGTAAAAGAAAATATAGTTCTGGATATAATCCAGATGATTGGCAACCTGAATATTCCGTTGATTATTTTTGCGTTGTTCTTCTATTTCATCGGTGGGTTCCTGCTTTATGCTTCGCTGATGGGGGCTATCGGCTCGGCTGTTGACAGCGACGAAGATGCGCAGCAAATGATGCTTCCCGTTACTATGCCCCTCATTTTCTCCATTATTATACTATTTGCCGTTGCTAAAAATCCGGAAGGATCACTTGCTTTCTGGGCATCAATGATACCATTTACGTCGCCTGTAACCATGATGGTTCGGATTCCATACGGCATTCCGGCCTGGGAAATCATTCTGTCGATGAGTTTGCTGATTGGTACCATTCTGGGAACAATTTGGGTAGCAGGCAAAATATACCGCACCGGAATTTTGATGTACGGAAAAAAGGTCAATCTTAAGGAAATTATGAAGTGGCTATTTTATAAAAATTAAAATAAAAGATAAAATTGTATTTTAATAAATATTTTTCCTATACTTGCACCAGACAAAAAAAGAAATGAAAGCAAACTTCTCATACATGTATATGTGCTGCTGTTTTAAACAGATGGGAGAAGGTATGTTTTCAATAACCAATTGAGACAATCAAAACGAAATAAAAAAATCGAAGCCTTCCGAACCCCGGAAGGCTTTTTTTGTTTATAACCCTAAAAAAGACGATAAAATGAAAGTAAACAACATTTTGGAAACCATTGGAAATACTCCGCTGGTTAGAGTCAACAACCTGTATCCAGCCGGATACGAAGTGTATGTAAAACTGGAAAAAACCAATCCGGGAGGCAGTATTAAAGACAGAATTGCACTTTCGATGGTTGAAGATGCAGAGGCAAAAGGAATTCTGAAACCTACCAGTGTGCTGATTGAACCGACTTCTGGAAATACCGGAATTGGTCTTGCACTGGTAGCTGCTGTAAAAAAATACAAACTGATTTTGGTAATGCCTGAATCGATGAGTGTTGAACGCAGACGAATTCTGACTGCTTACGGCGCCGAACTGGTTTTAACTCCACGCGAACTTGGAATGAAAGGCGCAATTGCCAAAGCGGTTGAACTGGCTGCAGAAACGCCTGATTCATGGATTCCATCGCAATTTGACAACGAAGCAAACATTGCAACACACAAAGCAAATACCGCCCGCGAAATCCTTGTCGATTTTCCGGAAGGTTTCGACTACATTATCACAGGTGTTGGAACCGGCGGACATATTTCGGGAGTCACCGAAGTGTTGAAACAGAAATTTCCAAACTTAAAATCATTCGCTGTTGAGCCTGAACTTTCACCAGTAATTAGCGGCGGATCTCCCGGCCCACATCCAATACAGGGAATTGGCGCAGGATTTATTCCGGTCAACTGCAAAAAAGAATTGCTTGACGGCGTTATTCAGGTTTCGAAAGACGAAGCTTTTGACTATGCCCGCAGAGCTGCCAAAGAAGAAGGATTATTTGTTGGTATTTCGTCGGGAGCATCGCTTGCCGCTGTTGCAAAGAAAATTGCAGAAATACCGGCAGGTGCTAAAATACTCACATTTGCCTACGATACCGGTGAACGATATTTATCTATTGAAGGATTGTTTTAATATTCCGGGTATATCGATACAATACAAAAAGGCTGGGTTTACCGGCCTTTTTTGTTGCGGTCAATAATGGAAAAACAGTATGGGAAATTCCTGAAAATGGTCTAACTTGTGGCTTTATTATGTGGAAATATTAAAAGTAAAAAACAATGATTGATTTAGTTGGCCTTCGACAAAAAGACATTGAAATTATTCTCTCAGTAATTCAGAAACACCCATGAAAAAATTTCCCAATTTCAATTTATGAACCAGACAATCGCGATTATCGATCTCGGCACAAATACCTGCAACCTTCTGATTGCAGAATATGACAATTCGAATTATCTCATTCTTTATCAGGGTAAAGAAGTCGTTAAACTTGGGAAAAACGGAATCGACAAGAATCAACTTACTTCAGATGGGCTTGAAAGGGCAATTCTGGCCATCAGGAAACATCAGGAAAGAATCAAAAAACACAACGCTGACAAAACCATTATAATCGCGACTTCCGCCATACGGGAGGCGGTAAATAAAGATTGGTTTCAGGAAAAAATAAAGGAAAATACAGGGCTTGATCTGCTTGTCGTATCAGGAGAAAAAGAAGCAGAACTGATTTTTAAAGGTGTAAAACTTGCCTTTGGCGAAATTGAAGACCATTCCCTTATTCTGGATATTGGCGGCGGAAGCAATGAATTTATCCTGACCAATGCTGGCCAGCCAATCTGGAAAGAAAGTTTTCCGCTGGGAATGGCCCGGATTATTGAACAAATACCTCCCTCCGACCCCATTACACCTGAAGAAATCACAAAAATCAACGACTGGTTTGAAAGCCGGCTTGAACCATTATGGAATCGGTTACAAAATAGTAACTTATCAATGATGATAGGCTGTTCAGGAGCATTCGACACTTTGGCCGACCTGATTGACCAAACCGATGCCGGAAGCAAAACCCGTATCATGCAGGAGGTTACCATTTATGATTTCAACCTGATCTATGAAAAACTGATTGCTTCAACAACTGCCGAAAGGATGAAAATGAAAGGCATGGAACCCATTCGTATTGAAATGATCGTTCCTTCGGTAATCTTTATCAAAATGGTAACCGAAAGGTTAAAAATTCACAAAATCTTCCAAACTGATTTTGCCTTGCGGGAAGGAGTTTTATACGACCATATTTTCAACTAAATTTGACCATTCATTTTCAGGATAAAAACTACAGCATGTCGAGAATATTAGTGATTGATGACGAACGAAGTATTCGGAATACTTTAAAAGATATTTTAGAATTCGAAAAATACCAGGTCGAACTGGCTGAAGATGGGTTTAAAGCCCTTGAATTGTTAAAGACCGCCGATTTTGACGTGGTTTTGTGCGATATAAAAATGCCCGGAATGGATGGCATTGAAGTACTTCAAAAAATTGAAGAGATTAAACCGGATACACCGGTGGTGATGATTTCAGGCCATGGCAACATCGATACCGCTGTTGAATCGATCAAAAAAGGAGCATTCGATTTTATTGAAAAACCACTCGATTTGAACCGGTTGCTGATCACCCTACGCAACGCGATGGATAAATCGACGCTGATCACAGAAACAAAGGTTTTGCGCAAAAAAGCCAACAAACGCTTCGATATTGTTGGCACTTCGGCTTCCATCCAAAAAGTAACCGACATGGTTGATCGCGTCGCTCCCACTGATGCACGAGTTTTGATTACCGGCTCAAACGGAACTGGAAAAGAACTGGTTGCCCGCCGTTTGCACGAAAAAAGCAACCGCTCTGAAGCACCGTTTATAGAAGTAAATTGTGCCGCTATTCCTTCAGAACTTATTGAAAGTGAATTGTTCGGTCACGAAAAAGGCGCATTTACTTCCGCAATTAAACAACGGAAAGGAAAGTTTGAGCAGGCAACCGGAGGTACTATTTTTCTGGACGAAATTGGCGATATGAGCCTTTCGGCCCAGGCAAAAGTGTTGCGGGTTTTGCAGGAAAGCATTATTACACGAGTGGGAGGCGATGCCCAGATTAAAGTGGATGTTCGTGTGATAGCTGCCACAAATAAAAACCTGGCACATGAAATTGAGCGGAATAACTTCAGGGAAGATTTGTATCACCGGTTAAGCGTAATTCTGATCCATGTGCCCGATTTGAACGACCGCGTTGAAGACATACCGGTCTTGTGCCATTATTTCATCGATTTAATTTGTACGGAATACGGAATGCCACAGAAGTCGATTGA
>CAMDGL010000323.1 GCA_945897845.1 Chitinophaga pinensis
TTGTTAACTCCGGAACCAGAATAAACATTGATTATTACATTGATGATGTGATGGACGAAGAACGGCAGGAAGAAATATTCGACTATTTCAAGGAGGCGGAAGACGATGACATTGACGCTGCACTCAAAGAGCTGGGAGAAAACGATTATTCAGAAGATGACATTCGCCTGATGAGAATACGATTTTTATCGGAAATGGGGAATTAGAAGAAGGTGAGGCGATAGAGCGACAAAGCGAGTGGGCGATAGGGCGACAAAGCGACTGGGCGACAAGGCGATGGGGCGATTTGTGAATTCGACAACTCGACAATAAAAGAATTTGAAGATGTGAGGATTAGAAAAAAAACGCCTTTAGGTGCGAAATATTTGCAGAAAAAACAAGGAATCGATGAAAATCCGTCCGCGGAAGTATGCCAAACAAAGCGGTACTCATGTTTCGGGCGGAATAGAAAATGGAAATAGAAGCAATTTTGCTTCGGGAACAGAACAGAATAAAAGTCCTGACACGTATTCAAAACCTGTCAGGACTTTTTTTGTTCAGGAAACTGAAAAGCCTAGAAATAATTTGGTTTTGTGTATTTTCTTTTGAAGATATTGAAATCATATCCTATCAAAACTTCGTAGGTACCAACCTGGTATTTGCGGATGTCGGAAATTGCTGCGTAGTCGGCGGCAAAACCTATCCTGATATTGTTTTTGAAGGAATATTGTCCTGAAAAACACACTGTTCCATTGGTTCTTAAATTCAGGCCAAACTGAAGGTCGTTTGGCAGATAGACGATTGCAGAAGCGTCGGCATAAACCGATTCTCCAATGGTTGCTGCGATCAGCAGGTTTGGGCGTAAGAAGATCGTTCTGTAAAAGCCGAAAACATAACCTGCGGATAGAAATGCGGTTTTAAAATCGTACAAAGACGAATAATTGGACCGGACAACACTAAAAGTATTGTTAATTATCTGCGGAACTGAAAATCCAATGTAATAATCCTCGGTGAAGAAAACAGTTCCAATCCCAAAAGTGGTCATGTAATACATCCTGATATCGGTGGTAAATTCAGAATCAGGAATACGATCGGGATAAAGTTGATATTCAGTTAGGTTATTGTCGAAATTTGCAATTCCTGCCCTTAGCCCAAAACGCAAATAATGGCTCAAATCGGTACGAACCTGAAACGAATAATCGCCTGTCAGGAAAATCCGTTTTTCCCTGCCCATGTTCAATTGCTTAATGCTCAGGCCAACACCGCTTCGCTGGTCTTTAATAGGTGTAAAATAACCAAGATATTGTGTTAATGGCGCGCCGTGAATGCCCACCCAGTTTGTTCTGGAAGAGAGTAGCACACCAGCTTTGTCCCAGATGCCAACATAGGCCGGATTAATGGTATGCATGTTCGTTACGTATTGCAACGACCACGGATACTCCTGGGCTTTTAACTGCTGTTCGAAAACAGCGCAAAAGGCCAGTAATGCTATCAGCCGGTATGTTAATCTGCGAATCATTAAATTTCTGTAACGTATTTTTTTAATTTACATTTCCCATTGCAACAAATATTTCGCACCTAAAGGCGCTGAGAGTACCCGTCATTGCGAGGCTGAGGCACGAGGCCGCGGCAATCTGACCAAATTAGGGACTACGTTCAATTTCCCATCACCCCACCGCTCCACCGCTCCATCGCCCCACCGCCTTGTCGTCTTCTGCTTTCCTTATTCCTTGTTCCTTGTTCGATATTTCTTATTATTCTCTTTTTTTCATTTCCAATTCCGTCCGAAATGAGGAATTTGCTTTGTTTGGCGCTTTCCCGTGGACGGGTTGTTGTTTCATTCTCCTATTGCTACTAAGGTGAAATTTCTGAAATAAGGTTTAAAATATTTGATGATACCTTATTTTTTATTTTCCAACCTTAGTAGGAAATCAGAGGGTGAAGACACCAACCTTATTTACCTTATTGGGTTCTGCCCAATCAATTTTCGTTTTCCCATTCCGTCCGTAGGTTGCTTTTCCGTTGAAAAGCATTCCTGCGCGGACGGGTTATTCTAACCTTCATTCTGCTACAAATATTTCGCACCTAAAGGCGCTTTCCTCATTTCGCCCCCTCTCCCTTTCGCCTCATCGCCTTGTCGCCTCATCGCCCTGTCTCTATCATCGCTTCGATCAAGGGATTGCTTCCCCCTCCTTCGTCGGTGTCGCAATGACGCGTTGTTCGTGTGCATTCCTGCGCGGACGGTTTGCTGTTTCCTTTTCATCTTTAATCCGTCGCCTAAAGGCAGACAGCCTGTCCCGATTTTTTTCGGGAGCAAAGGATATTGCTCTTTTCTTCATCTTAGGTTCACTTCATTAAACCCATTACTTTTATTCGAAGCGACCATCCTTCCCCCTGCGGGGGAATTAGAAGGGGGCTTCTTTCTTCCTCCCCTCCTTCGGAGGGGTTGGGGGAGGCTGTCTTTAATACGACACAAATACAAAACTCTTCTTCACTTCTCCGTTTCCTAAATCGAACACGTAATAATACGTTCCGGGAGGCACCATTTCATTTCGGGCTTTTGACGGTCCAAATTCCGGTTTTCCACTCCACCATGCACGATCATTGGATAACCAGAAATCGAGGTTTCCGTAATGTGCTTTTTCGAACAGTTTATTTCCCATCTGGTCGAATATATACATTTTGGCATTCGGGAAATGATTGATGCAATAGATCTGGAAGTAATCGTGAATATTGTCTCCGTTCGGCGAGAAGGCATCCGGGATAAACAGGTCACATTCACGTCCGTAGTCAAGGTATTCGGGATGTCCGTCGTAATCCAGGTCATCATTGCTGTAATCGCCGTCAGCATTCAGGTCCTCAAACTTTGTCGGGTATTCGTCGTTGTCATCGTTGTCATCGCGCCAGTCGGGCATTCCATCGCCATCGAAATCCTGCCTCGGGGCTTTGCTTCCGGTCATGTTTCCTAACACATTGCATTCGTTCACAACGGTATCGTAGGCATCGTCAAGTCCATCTTTGTCCGAGTCTTTCCCAAATGCAAAATTATCCGGTTTGCCGTCAGCGTTCAGGTCATGTCCTTCAATATAATCCGGTACCGCATCGTTGTCCGAGTCAGCGTCCAGAAAATCGAAAATGCCATCCACATCGGTATCAATTGGTCTGATTTCAGGAGTAAACTGAAATTTATCGTACGCGTCGTCCACCCCGTTGCTGTTTGCATCCAGGTTGCTTGGAGCAAGGTATCCAATGGAGATTTGAGCTTCATAAAAGTCAACAATTCCATCATTGTCGGCATCAATGTCCAGATGGTTCGGCATTCCGTCGCCATCGGTATCGGTAGTCAGGTCACCTTCGTAAATATTCAAAACGCCGTCGCCGTCGGCATCCGGATCAATTTCATCCGCTAATCCGTCACTGTCAAAATCCGCAATTACATGAATCGTTACAGTTGCCGGGATACTTGGATTATTTTTTATATCAAAAATGATGTAGCCGAAAATTACATCTCCTGAAAATCCAGGCGCTGCCTGATATTCAAACGATCCATCCGTATTTAATGTCAATCCCGGTACCGGGGAACCGATTGGCTTAGGATCAAGTTCAATTTTATCTCCATCAGGATCATTGTCTTTTCCGGATCCATTGTCGTTGAAAAGTAAATTTCCGCTTATGCTGCCACAGATGGCATTGAATTTATCGTTGGTAGCAATTGGAGGTAAGTTCGCCATTGGTATCGTGATTTTCAACGAATCAATACAGCCATTCTGATCGGTAATGGTTACCAGATAATCGCCATCCCTTAAATTTAAAAGATCTTCGTTAACAGAACCTGCAAATTGAATCGCCGCATTGGGTTGCCAGATTGTTTGAAATTTGCCGGTACCACCGCTTATTGTCAGGTCGATCTCACCTTTCTGATCCGATTTTAAATCAATTTCGGTAATTTCATAACTTGCAACAATCCGGTTGGGTTGATTGATCTCGACGTTCCATTTCTGTGTTGAGGTGCATCCGTTGGCTTCTATCGCCAGAATATCATATTTTCCGGCTACAGCCATTATCCTGGCCTTGTTATCTGCAACTTTCACATTTTGAAATTTACCCGTCAGATAGACAATCACATAAGTGCCATCCTTCACATTTTCAAATTCAAAATTAATGCTTCCGGAATCACCATAACACAGGCAATCTTCAACTGTCACCTTTTTCATAACCGGAGGAAGTGGCGGATCAGGAAGTACCTCCGTTTTGGCAACAGACTCGCATTTCGTAACTGCATTTCGTGCCTTGATGCTATATTTCTTTGATGACAGATTCGCGAATACGGGCGACGACTGATAAGTTCCACCGTCAATGCTGTATTCAAATTCGGGTCCTGTTGGTTTTGTTATTTCAATTACTCCACCTTCGTTTTTACAGTTTGGAGGAGTTACAATTGTTACTTCAGGAGTATCCGGAAGAGGATTGATGGTGAGGGTGATTTTTGTTCTTGCCGGGCTTGGACATTGACCGCTGAAAGTTTCTGTATAGTAAATTTTAGTTCCGACTGTACTCCAGACAGGCAAAGAAATTTCGGTTCCACCAACCTCAGTATCGTACCATTTTAGAATTACGCCCGGTTGAACACTGACAACAGTCCGTGCATCGATGGTTTGTACCGGACTTTGCGCACAAACCTCGTAAGGATTTTGACTGACAAGCACAACCGGTGCAGGATAGATTGTCATTTTTACCCGAGTACGGCCAATGCTGGCGCAATTTCCATTGAATGCTTCGGCCAGATAGGTTACGGTGTCCGGTTTATTCAGGATGGGCGATGCAATTGGGTTGCCGGAAATATCATACCAACGGATTACAGTTCCGGGAGGTGGAGGCACAAT
>CAMDGL010000324.1 GCA_945897845.1 Chitinophaga pinensis
CGTGGCAGCGGTAATTCCCGAAATAAGTAATGGGATGATTGAAGCCATTGTCAAATCGAGCATCAGTACTTCAAGCGTAAACATGATACCGGCCACAGGAGCTTTGAAAATACCGGCAATAGCGCCAGTTGCCCCGCAACCAATCAGCAATCGTATCTCATTATCATTCAGTTTAAATACCCTCGAGATATACGAACCAATGGCTGAGCCGGTATAAACAATTGGTGCTTCGGCTCCGACTGAACCTCCGAAACCGATGGTAAATCCGCTGGTAATCATCGATGAGAACATGTTGTGCGCTTTTATCACGCTCCCCTTTTTGGCGATAACCGATAATATTTTAGAAACTCCATGGCTGATATCGTCTTTAATTAAGTATTTCACAATCAATACACTAATCAAAATACCAATCATTGGGTATGCCAGGTAAAAAAAACTTTCTTCTGAATCTTTGAAATACTGTTTTAAAAAATGGCTTACGTAATGAATGAAGTTTTTAAGCATAAAAGCGGCTGTTCCGCTAAGGATTCCAACAATTAAACTTAGCAGATATATCAAATTCTTCTTTGAAACTTCGTCAAGCCATTTCTCAAATCTTCTGTTCATCTATATCTAAGTTGATTATTTATTCTTCTTTTTAAAGACTTCTTTCATACTCTGCCAGAATGGTTTTTTGGCAGGCTGAGCTTCCACTTTGGCTTCCTCATTGGGCTGTTCAGTGGCTTTTTTATCGCGCACCACAATGCCGGTTTCCTTATTTTTATCTTTTCGTCCGAACAAATCCTGAAAAAATCCTTTTGCTGTTAATGGAAGAACTTCGCGGTAGGGCGGAACATCAAGCATGGCCAGCGTTTCTCCTGAAGGTTGATCAAATCTGCTGTACCTGATATCCTGAAACTTACTGTTTCGATATATCTGATTGTAAAATTGCCCGACAATTGGCAGCGCAGTGTGTCCTCCGGCACCGGCACCCAAAGTCCTGAAATGAACCGATTGATCTTCTCCCCCAACCCATGCGCCTGCCACCAACTTTGGCGTCATCCCAATAAACCAGCCATCGGCCTGATCTTGTGTAGTTCCTGTTTTTCCGGCAAAATCACCGTCAATTCCCCATGTTGTCCGGATTGCGCTACCGGTTCCCCCATCGATAACCGATTGAAGCATGTGGGTGATGATACGACAGTTTTCAGTTTGAGCAAGTTGTTCATCGGGTTGAAGATTGCGAAACTCTTCAAGTACCTGTCCTGTATTGGATTCTATTGCTTTTAAATAATACGGTGTCACTTTTCGACCACCATTTACAATTTCAGAATAAACACAAACCATTTCCGCCAGCGAAACGGATGGCGTACCAAGTGCAAGCGACGGATATTCAGGCAATTCCGATTTAATCCCCATACGGTTGGCAAGATCAACTACGTTGGAAATTCCAGTTTGCATCATCACATCTACGGCAATGGTGTTGATAGATTTTGCCAAAGCGCCTTCCATTGAATAAAAACCAGTGTAATCGTCGTGCGAATTTTCCGGCGACCATTTATCATAGTCGGCATAAACTTTCCTTTCGTTTGCAAAATAAGTATCCGGCGAAATCCCGGCTTCAAGCGCGGCCAAATAAACAATGGGTTTAAAGGTTGATCCTACCTGGCGCGTTGCAAGGGTATGGTCATATTTAAAATATTGAAAGTCATTACCGCCAATGTAAGCTTTCAGTTCTCCTGAATTTGGATCCATCGCCATAAATCCTGTATTTAATATCTTCAGATAATATTGAACAGAGTCCATCGGTGTCATTTCCTCTTGCCTGTTTCCATTCCACGTAAATAGCGAAACCGATGTTGGAGTATTGAAAATTTCTTTGATCTGGTCGTCAGGAACACCGTGTTTCTTTAAATTCCGGTATCTTTCAGAACGTTTTATGGCGCGTGTCACTACCGATTGGTCATTTCCCCATGGTTTGCCTTTTCCCCAATGTTCATTAAACAGGGTTTGAAGGTTTTTCATTTGATCGTTAACGGCTGTTTCGGCAGCCAACTGCATGTCGAAGTCGATGGTGGTACGAATTTTTAATCCGTCGGTATATAAATTATAAATGGTTTGGTCTTCTTTCAGGTGATCTTCGCACCATTTCTGCAGTATCGGGCGGATTTTTTCCATCAGATATGGAGCCGGGCCTTCGTTGTAGGTAATCAGGTTATATGAAAGGTCCAAAGGTTCCGCTTTGTACATTTCAGCCTCAGCCTTCGAAATGTAGCTGTGCTTTTGCATCTGTTCAATCACGACATTGCGTCGCTCCAGCGACCGCTCAGGATTTTTCCGTGGATTGTAACTGTTGTTGGCTTTCAACATTCCAATTAAGGTTGCAGCTTGGTGAACATCTAATTTCGATGGTGGTTTGTTGAAAAACCGCTCCGATGCAACTTCAATACCAAACGTATTTTCAGCAAAAGGAACTGTATTCAGGTAAAGTGTTAGAATTTCATCTTTGGTATATAGTTTTTCCAGACGGTAAGCCACAATCGATTCGCGTAACTTATTGATTGGCATTGAAAACGCTCCGAACGATTTTCGCGGATATAAATTTTTAACAATCTGCTGACTCAAGGTACTTCCTCCACCGGAACTACGGTCCTGCAACAAAACAGATTTTAAGAATACACGAAGCAGCGCAATTTCATCAATTCCACGATGGTGATAAAACCTGGAATCTTCGGTGGCAATCAATGCATTGATCAAATTTGGAGAGATTTCTCCGAAGCTCACATTGCTGCGGTTTTCGATGTAATACCGACCGAGCAAACGGCCATCATTGGAAAAAACTTCAGTTGCAACCGGATTTTTCACTTTTTGTAATTCTTCCTTCGAAGGAACCGGGCCAGTAAATCCAAGATAAACAATCAGAAAAAGCAGAAATGCCAAAAGCACTAAGGCAATTCCTGTTTTCAACAGAAAAATGGAAACTTTTCGTCCGAAACTTTTTGACGAACCGGAACTTTTCCGGGTAGATGACTTTGTTTTTACTGAAGAAATGGGTGTTTTCTTTTTCACTATGAATTATTATACTTAACAAATTGACAACAAACTTAGTTCAATTAATCAACATTCAGGATTTTAGTCGGGCTTAGAACATTTAGGTTGGTCAAAATTAATCTAAAATGAGATTACATCCGATTTAAACGATAAAAGTTAAACTTAATTTCAAATTGATTGTACTTTTAATCTAAAAATCAGCTTGTTTTGAATTAAAATTTGTAAAACACATGAAAATTGCAATTTCCGGGGCAAATGGGTACATCGCCAAAAATCTGGTGCGCGAGCTCAAAGCGGCCAATCACAAAATTGTGCCTGTTGAAAGAAGTACTCTTTACAATGTTAAAAAGCTATCTGAAATACTATCGGATGTTGCAGTGGTGATAAACCTTGCAGGAGCGCCGATTCTGCAAAGATGGACCGCAGCCAATAAGCAGGAAATCAGGAAAAGCCGGATCGAAACCAATCAAAATATGGTTAAAGCAATCAATGGTTTGCCCGACAACAAAAAGCCCCGCATTTTCATATCAGCTTCGGCAATAGGCATTTACTCATCAGGCAAGGTTCATACTGAAAGAAGCACTTCGTTTTCAAGCGATTTTATCGGCGAAGTTGTGCAAGGGTGGGAAAACGCGTCGTCTGATTTATCGCCAAAAGTTCGCAAGGTAATTTTCAGAATTGGACTGATTTTGGGGAATGAGGCAAAGACCATTCAAAACGTATTGCCTTTATTTAAAATGGGACTTGGCGGAAAAATCGGATCGGGAAGTCAGCCCTTCCCTTTTGTACACATTTACGATGCAGTAAATGCAATTATTTGGGGCATCGAACACGAAAATGCACGGGGGATTTATAATCTTGTTGCTCCTGATAACATCGACAATAAAACATTCACCAAAGTATTGGCGCAATCGGTTAAAAGGCCTGCATTCTTTACCGTTCCTGAATTTGCGCTGAAATTGGTGCTTGGCAAAGCATCGTCACTGCTTCTTCAGAGCCCACAAGTTGTTCCCAAAAGATTGTTAAAGGAAGGTTTTGTGTTTCTTTTTCCTGAAATTAAATCATGCCTTGCGGAGGTCGTAAAATCAAAAACTTAAAACTTGTCCGGTTTTTAGCTGGTTAATTTTAAATTCAGTATAAAAGGAGCAGAAAGTGCTGGAAGCTCCGTGCAATGCGATGGAATAACAACAGCGATTTGTTCGGGTTTAAAATATGAAATGGTTTGCAGGGTTTGTTCGTCAATGTGTTTAGTTCAATCAGTTGCGACAAACCATGTTCCGCCGGATATTTATCACCTGCCATGTTTTCCGCAAGTACTGTCAGTTTCATAAAACCGCTGGTTTAAAATAATTAATCATCGCATTTTTAACAATTTCCGGCACCCTCATTGGTTTTCGGGAAATGCTGTCCACAAAAACGATCTCGGACACCGCGGTGCAGATTCTTTCGTTCGTTTCATTCCTGATCTCAAATTCGAACTGACAGCGAATCTTCGGCATCTCGCGGAGTGTGGTTCGAATGGTCAGCAATTCATCGTATCTGGCGGCTTTCAAATACCGCAAATTGATACTGATAACGGGTATCATAATCTGATTTTCTTCGAGCACCTGATCGTGAATT
Organism: Chitinophaga pinensis; assembly: GCA_945897845.1. Lineage (GTDB taxonomy): Bacteria > Bacteroidota > Bacteroidia > Bacteroidales > Prolixibacteraceae > Aquipluma. The sequence continues at coordinate 4,651 of CAMDGL010000324.1, forward strand.
CCCAAATTCCGCATCAGTTCGGTGCGTGCCTGGTGGCAATAACTCACATAATTGGCATGGTAAACATAGCCCATCTGGTCAACTTCTCCGTATCGAGGACGAAGGCTCATCGTGTTTTGAATCATCTTAATTGCATTCATAATGTTACAATACAAAACTACATTAGTAATCCGATATTACGGTTGATTAAAAATTAAAAGAGGCTAAACTCG
>CAMDGL010000325.1 GCA_945897845.1 Chitinophaga pinensis
GATTCAAGCGCAAAGCCAAATCCCATTCCTATGATGACAGCAAATATATTGTCCCATGCCTGGGATATTATTCCTGAAGAAATGATTGGTCCAATCATAATTTTAAATTTAAAGGGTTAAATCCAGTTTTTCCGAAAAATCCAGGCTACAAAGAAGGCTGTTCCGAAGATCGAAACCATGGTGATATAGCCACCGAATGATAGAACTGCCATTCCGCTTAAAGCCGCACCACTGGTACAACCACGGGCAAGCTGTGCGCCAAATCCAAAGACGAGACCGCCTGCCAGCGCAAACCAAAGACGGCGGCGTGATGTGATTTTGGGCGAATGTTCCACTTTCAGTTTCAGGCGGTTAAAAATAATTCCTGAAATGAATGCTCCGGCCAAAACTCCAAGCACTTCGTAAATAAGCCAATTACTCATGGGCTCTTTGTCGCCCCCGGCAAACTGACTGTAATAAGCTGATTTCTCTACATGTTGCGGCGCGATAGCATTTACAGTTGCGGCAACCGTATTTTTTACCGCTCCGCTGGCTCCGACTCCACGACCCGAAATGTAAAACGAAAGTAAAAGAACAGTTCCGAGTATTACACCGCCCAAATATGGGTTGAGGTAGAACGATCCGTCGTTTTTTATTTTTTTCATATTTTTGTTTTGAAGCCCCCTCCAAACCTCCTCCCGGTAAAACCGGGGAGGCTTAAAAAAGGCGAATTCAACATTTTATTTAATATAAATACCTTGTAATTTGTCCGGCTTCAACCATCAGGAACCGGAAAATCAATCCTCCCAAAAGAATTAGTACGGCCGGAATTATAATCGGAACTTTATACCCTTTAAGTTCAAAAACTTCAAGCACAGCTGGGAAGATAAGTCCGAGGATCACTACAAATGCGAAAAAGGGAGCGGTAAATTTACCACCGAGAAACAGGTTCGCGGCATTAATTTGTACTTCCGACCCAGCCAGAAAGCCCATGAACAAATGGATAATGAAGAACAGTTCAACGACAATGAGCAGAATATCAATCCGCCCCATTATTTTTCGCTCTTTATGATCTTTGCTCATCAGCATGATAACTGCCGCAGCGGTCGACATTCCGGAGACCAAAAACAGTGGCCCCAAAATCGAAGTATTCCATAAAGGACGTGCATTGAATGCCGAAAGTAAAATTCCGGTATAGATCCCAAGAATAACCGCATAAATAGCCATAGGCCACGCAATTATTTTCCTGTTTTTTATCAACCAGGCTTCAATCGTATTGAGAATTTTGAATTTCCAATCCCATTTTGGAAAAACTTCTTTCATGTAACTGGCTGACCAGAGAATTGAAATCGGTGTTATAATCATTAAAACCCATGATCCCCAACCCATTGGTGATTCAAGACGAATGGTTGTATAAAGTTGCCAGAAATAGAGTTTGTGTTTCAGATCCAGAAACAAAAAGAACAGACCAAGCATAAGTATAAACGGAACGAGCATCGGTGCTTTTTTTACCGTTGCTTCCATTTTGTTTTCCTTACCCATAATGGTAAAGAAGCTGGCAAAAAGGAGGAGCCCGGCAGCCAAACCACCCAGAAACAGGTAACTTGGAATTTGCCAGTGCCAGATATTCAGGTAGGGGTCTATATTTGGAATGTTACGTCCACTTGCGAATAATTCTTCTTTCATAATTCTTCTTTTTTCGCGGTTTTAAACGAGGTAAAATATCTGTGGTTTGGTGCCTGCTTCAGGAGCCAGTGATTTGAATTTCCGGTTCTTCAGAACGTTTACAATTTCTGAATTTGGATCGTCGAGATCGCCAAAATGCATACAACTGGTTGGACAAACACTTACGCAGGCAGGTTTTTTCCCTTCGCGAACACGGTGTATGCAGAACGTGCATTTATCGACATATCCGTCGGGATGAGAATAGCGGGCATCATACGGACAGGCTTGGATACAGGCTCCGCAGCCGATACATTTGTTGTGTTCAACCAACACGATTCCGCCATCTTCAATATGACTTGCTCCGGTAGGGCAGCAACGAACACAGGGGGAATTGTCGCAATGATTGCAACGCTCGGTACGAAGTTCAATGCTGACATTCGGATAAGTCCCTTCAACAACTTCAACCACCCAATCGCGGCAAAAACCTACGGGTACATTGTTCTCGGTCTGGCAGGCTACCACACAATCGCTGCAGCCAACGCATTTCCGGGTATCAATAGCCATTGCATATCTCATAGTATAGCCTCCTTTTTAGGTTCGTCAGTTATAAATGTGACGAAGTTTCCGCGCATTCCGGTTCCTCCCATTATCGGGTCAGTCATCACATTGGTTATTAATTCAGTATCGTTTACCCCACGTCCAAAGGCGTAAGTCAGTGGCTTATGGTGGTGCCCAAATCCATGAACAATGTACACCGAATCCCAGCGGATACGCTCTGTAACTCGCACTTTAACCGAGAAATTAGAAACTATGCCATCCTGATTCTTCAACCAAACATACTGGTCTTTTTTAAGTCCCCACAACTCAGCAACCTGCGGATTTACCCAGACTGCATTTTCAGGCATCAGCGCAACCAGATTTCGGTTGTTGGCAGTTCTGCTGAAAGTGTGCATCGGAGCACGTCCATAAATCAGTCTGTAAAAACCATCTTCGGGTTGAGGATGTGATGTATAAACCGGCATGGAATCGAAACCTGATTCCTCCAGTTCTTTCGAGTTCAATTGTATTTTTCCTGAAGCGGTTTTGAATTGATAATCTGAACCAGGTTCGATATAGGCCGGAGTTTTTCGTGCATATTTTTTTACGCCGATACGCTCCATTTCTTCGAGCGATAAACCCAGCTGTTTCAATTGCCAGTCAAGTACTTCCTTAAAATCGGTGTAGTTGAAATAAGCGCCCAGTCCCAGACGTTCGCCGATTTGCTTGGCCATCCACCAGGCCGGTTTTGTATCATACATCGGTTCTACGGCGGGCATTCGCAAGGCAAGGGTTGGTTCGCGGTGAGCTGTTGCACGCAAATCGTCGTACCGCTCCAGATAAGTACATTCGGGCAAAACCACATCGGCGAAACCGGTAATTTCCATTGGCATGGTATCAACTACAACCAATAATTCGAGCGATTGCATGGCTTTCATCAATTGTTCTTTCATGGGTATCGCAACGATGAGGTTGGTACCCGAAACGATCCAGCCTTTTATCTGATGCGTATTTCCTTCTCCGGGAATAGACGCTTCTATAATGGTATTGGTAATCGATTCTTTTGCAAGCGGATACCTTCCATTTAGTGTATCCTGCCACGACCATTTTGGTTTTGGGTATTCCGGGCGCGGAAATTCAGGAACTTTTATGCCTTCCTTGAAGAAAATTCCACCTCTATTTCCCCATGAACCTAACAAACCATTCAAAATGGCGATGGCTCTTGTACGCTGAACATCGTCACCATACCAACTGGTATGACGTCCGGGATGAATCAGGGTTGCCGGTGCAGCATTTGCCATTTCCTGTGCTGTATGGCGGATGAGTTCAGGTTTGATAGTGGTGATTCCATATGCCCATTCAGGAGTAAAATTCCTTACATGTTCCTTCAATTCATCGAAGCCTTCTGCATATTTGGTTACATATTCTTTGTTGTAAAGATCATCGTAAATTAGTACATGAATCCATGATAACAAAAGAGCAATATCGGTTGACGGCTTGATAGGCAGCCAATATTTCGATTTACTTGCGGCTGTTGACAATCGCGGATCAACAGTAATGATAGTCGCACCGTTGTCAATGGCTTCCGACATTTCCTGAACCTGACCATTGTGCATGTTTTCGCCGATATGTGACCCGATCAGAACCAGGCATCGCGTATCGCGAATATCAGTTACTTCCGGACTGCTAACCGATTCACCGAAAGTAAGTTCGAAACCGGTGTCACGCGGGCCTCTGCATTGTGCAAACGAGGGCGCGGTAATATTGTTTGAACCGTATGCGTTGAGCAGTTGAGTAAAATACTTGCCAGAACTTCCGTGGTTGAACAGCGCCATGCTTTCAGGGCCATTCTTTTCGGCAATTTCCTTCATTTTCTTTGCGATAAAGTCGAGTGCTTCCTCCCAACTGGCTTCACGGTAGGTTTGTTCACCATCTTTGGTAACGCGAATTAATGGTGTTTTCAGTCGGTCGGGATCAGAAAACATACCGACTCCACCGGTGCCGCGCGGACAAAGACGACCGTTACATTGCGGATCGTCTTCATTTCCTGTAATTTTCTGAATTTGACCATCTTCGGTTACATAAGTCCATCCTGCACATTTCCAGAAACAAACTTCACAGTAGGTGGAAACCTTCTTCCAAATGGGAGCCGATTTTAATCCACCTGAAAGTTTTTTTGAAGAAGAAGCGCCAACTGCCCAATTGATAGTACCTCCAATTAGTGCAGTAGCTCCTAATCCCAATGAGCCAATTTTTATAAAATTCCTCCTCGTATGCATTATTTGATATTTAGAGTTTTATGAGAAAATAGAATAGTGATATGTTAAATTTATCACTTTGATTGAAACAAAAGTAGATGATTCGATGAGTTAAACAAAGGACTTTTGCTGTAAATATGTAGATATTTGCAGATGTTTGATTAAATACCAGTAAATCAGTATTTTAAATATTATTTGAAGTAGTCACCTAACTTTATGACATCAGACATAAATAAAACTGATCTAACGCAGTTTTTGAAAATAAAACTGATCGGATTGGTTCAGATATAAAAGTTGTAGATTTGGCTCGCCGAATGCAATTTATAATGGGAAGACAAAAACTGATATCGCGGAATACTTTTTTTCAAATAGTTACAGGCTTGGTTTTGGGTCTGGTTGCCTGGATCTGG
>CAMDGL010000326.1 GCA_945897845.1 Chitinophaga pinensis
TCGGCATAAGTCAGGTAAATTTCAGGCAACCTCAGGTAAGGCCAATGAACCACCGATTGAACACTGGTACTGGCATTTCCTTCAAGCCAAAACTTTCGCGGTCCGTAACCGGAATGGGCTTTTGTCCCTGTTGCATTCGGACGTTCACGACCGCCGATCCAAAGTTCCACTTTTCGGCCTTGAAAATTATCGCCATTGACCTGAACCGTTTCGTACAATCTGGGATCACGATTCTTATAGGGATCAGTAGCGGCATAACCAGAAGCAGCATCAGTGATGGGCAGTCCGTTTGCCATGCCAAACATATCAACGTAATTCTGTGTAGGGCAAACAGTACCGTAACCTCCTGCACTTTGATAAAAATAATAATTGGCATTCCAGTAATCGGGAGATTTGTAACGCACACGGGTCGAAATCAGCACCTCGCCGGTTCCTCTTTTGTAATATCCATCCTGAAAATCTTTTCTTGGATTACCCGTATTCACCAATTGATATCCACCCTGTGAATTGACTTTATCAATCAATGCTTTCGCGGCATCAGCGGCTTTTTGCCACATTGAAGCATCATAGGTTCCATGCCACACAAACTTTTGCTGAGCAGCTTCGCCATCCATATAAGGAGCATTATTATTGAAAAGCGGACTTGCACCAAAAAGTAGCATCCGAGCTTTTAGTCCCATTGCAGCAGCCTGGGTGAACCGGCCATCCCAATTTCCCAGATCATCAATCTTCCAATCCAGATCAGGAATGGCTTTATCGATCAATGCGACAATTGAATCCAGCGTGGCGCGTGAAGTTAATCGCGGTAAATTGGTTTCCTCGGTCGGAGTATATGCATGATTGACCCAAGGCATTCCACCAAAATTTCGGAACATATCACAATAATGGACAGCGATAACCATCCGGGCCTCAGCCTTCAGCGCCTTTTTTGTTTGCTCGTCGGCATCGGGAACCCGATCAATATTCTCAATAAAAATATAACTTCTTCGAATACCAAGCCAGCTATTCTCACTCGTATAACCATATTTGGTATTGGAACTGCTGTTTTCAATTCCGGCATCGTAAACGCCATTGTAATAAAGCTGCATAATTCCTCCCCATGAAAGGAAACTGTGATTCAAATCGGAAAGTCCTTCCTGAATGTCCATCCCTAATTTGTTGCCTTTTGCGCTCCAGTCCAAATTAAGTCCGTAAGGTAGAGTTGCATAGGCTCCCCACAATTCCCGCTGGGCATATTCAAGTGATGAGAAAACCGTATCGATGGTTACATCGCTACTTGGCGCTTTTTCCAGGAAGCTATCGCCAACCTGAAGACTATCACATCCCGTTGCAAACAACGTGACGATGATTCCGATATAAAATAAATGTTTTAGTTTCATATGTTTATGTATTTATGATCTAGAAATCTACCTTCAATCCAATATTGTAAATTTTCACAATTGGATATTGCGAATCAGTAGCTGTTTTTGACTCAGGATCGGCAATTTTTAATCTGTCGAATGTTAGAAGGTTGTATCCATTGATGTATGCCCTCAGGTTTTTAATCCCAATCTGATTAAGTAAACTAGCCTGAATATTATAACCCAGTTCAATATTTTTCAATCGAAGGTATGATGCATCTTTTAACCAGAAATCGGAAGCTTTCGCATTATAGGTTGCCCCTGCAAGTGACATTCTTGGATAAGTTGCATCAGCAGCAGTTTCAGGTGTCCACCGGCCATCGGCCATATACTGAAGCAGCGACCGGTTTCCGGTTTCACCAAATGCAGTTTTATAGACATCTCCCAACATTCTTGAGGTATTGGTCGCAGCCGACAACAGCATGTTCATGTCAAAATTCTTCCATTTCAACCCTATTGTTGTTCCCATGCTGTATTCCGGATAAACAGGATACCCGATGGCCATCTGATCATCGGTATCGACTATCCCGTCAAGATTAATGTCTTTGTACTTTAGGTCTCCGGGTTTGGCCCCGGCTGGGAGCACATCATTTACGCCGTAAAATCCTTCAGTAATATAGCCAAATGGCTGACCAACAGAGTTTCCGGTCCGATATAGATAGGGTTCGTTCTGTGGGATTTCATCCATGAAAACGATTTTATTTTTGGCATACGAGAGATTAAAATTGACCCAGTAGGTCAAATCAGAAACAGTCTGTCTCCAGCTTGCCGCGATTTCATAACCCTGATTTTTAGTCTTGCCCAGATTTACTGCCGGTAAGTCATAAGCTACAAAACCAGGAACTGTACTTCTGCTCCAAAGAATGTCTTCGCGGTTTTCAATGAAGTAATCGAAACTAAGTCCAAATTTTGCATCGAATAACTTAAAGTCGGCACCATAATTCTGTTTGGTGGCTTTTTCCCAACTTACATAAGGATTCCCGACTTTACCTTCAGTCGCTGCGATTTGATTGCTCGGATTATCAGTTCCAAAATTATATCCTCCACTGGATGGATTAAAACTGTCTGGTAAATACAAAAACCTGTTGTCTCCGAGTTTATCATTACCTACAACGCCATACGAGCCGCGTAATTTAAGATAGTTGAAAAGGCCGAGATCTTTCATAAATGGTTCTTCCGACATCACCCATCCAACTGATGCCGCAGGGAAAAAACCAAACCGTTTACCCGGAGCAAAGTTTTCAGAACCATTGTATCCCATATTTAAATCAAGCAGGTAGCGGGTGTTGTAGTCGTAAGTTACACGGCCTACCAAACCAACCAATCCGGCTGGGATATCCGAATATTGGTCTGGATAGAAACTTTTGCTCTCATTGTATAAAACCAGTCCGGTAACATGGTGGCTTCCAAAAGTCCGGTCATAATCAATACCTGCTTCAGCATACCAGTCACGGTCTTTCCCAAATGATTCGCCATAACTGAGAGTTCCATCGCTTCCCTGCTTTTTATATACAATGGTTTTATCGGTAGCCGGATAAGTTGCATCAAGATCAGAAATATAAAATGGCTGATAATAAGCGATAGAAGAGGCCCTTGTTTTGGTATGGGAGTAAAATGTATTGTAAGCGCCTTTTATTCTGAATGACAGCCCTTTTGTGACATAGTCAAGTTTTTGAACCAGATTGATATCAAGATTAAGTGTATTTTGAAGCTGATTTTGAAAACCCAACCCGTAAAATGGGGTCAGACCATCCTTTTTATCAGTCCCTGGAATATAAGTAGTTCCGGTTTTTATCCATTTTCCATCAACAATACCAGCTCCTGAAAAGGGAACAGACCAATACAATGGACGGAAGAGCCCATCCCCACTGCTTCTTGGTTCATTTTTTACACCAACCCGTCCACCAAGTGTAAGACTTAATTTGGTGGTTTTGGTCACATCAATGTCAAGATTTGACCTGTAATTGTATCGGTTGTATGAAAAGTTGGTTTCCTTGCCCTCTGAAAATGTCTCAAACATACCTCCCTGATAGGTATTTCCCAGCGAAACGAAATATTTCACTCGTTGGGTGCCACCAGAAATAGTAACATTTTGTTTTGACTCCGGGGCAAATGGCTTCATCATGTATGATAGCCAATCCATATTTGGATAAATAATCGGATCGGAATTCGTCCGAAAAGCCTCGACTGCCTCCTCCGAAAAGAACGGACTACCACCATCATTTGCCATGGCTTCGTTGTAACGAACCGCATAAGTGTAACTGTCAGCAAAATCAAGTAAACGGGTTGGCACCTGCATCCCATAAGATGTGCTCACAGAAATTTTTGCCGGTCCCAGAGCTCCCCTTTTTGTTGTTACGATGATAACACCATTTGCTCCGCGAACTCCAAAAACGGCGGTAGCTGAAGCATCCTTCAAAACAGAAATACTTTCAATTTCATCGGGATCAAGCTGGTTGAAAGAACGTTCTACCCCGTCCACAAGCATAAGCGGACTCGACCGATCTGTGGTTAGGGAACCAACTCCTCGAATATAAATTTCGGGATCATCGGCTCCAGGCTGACCGGAATATTGGATAGAAGATAAACCGGTTACCCTACCTGCAAGGGAATTACCAACACTGGCATTGGGCGATTGCATCAATTCATCTGATCCCACACTTGAAACCGCTCCGGTAATTGTTACCTTTTTTTGAGTGCCATAACCAATGGCAACCACTTCTTCAAGACCAATTGTTTCGGCTATTAGCTTCACATTGATGGTTGAACTGCCAGTGATTTGCTCCTCGTGAGGTTTCATACCGATAAAAGTAAAAACCAGGGTTTTCGCATTGGCTGGTACAGTCAAACTGAATTTTCCATCCATATTTGTCGCCACACCAGTAGTAGTTCCTTTGACCACTACAGAAACACCAGGCAAAGGTAGTCCGCTTTCGTCGGACACGGTTCCATTAATACTTCGCTGCGCCCATCCTGCACTTGCAAAAACGATTGCAATAAACAAGAGACTTAGCTTCTTTAAATAATTTGTAACTGATTTTTTCATAATAAGAGGCTTAGCTGCTTTAAAGATTAAACAATGATTTTTTCATAAGTATATACATTTAGTATTAGAGGTATTTGATAAGAAATACAATCAAAGCAATTAATGCAACATACAGAATTATGTTTATTGTATTATAGGAGAGAAATTGCACAACGCGGTTATAATCTGTTTTTTTCATTAATTGTGCTATAGTTCGTTAGTTAATGTGAATCAAAATTCACTATAAATAATGAAGATGATAGGGTCTATTGAGTAAATACAGGGGGGAAAACCGGTCAAATATGCCTTGACCTATTTTTCAAAACGAGGGGGTTTTTAGGTCACAAAAACAACACAATTAACTAATATACAATTTGATGAATGATTATTGGAATAGTGAACCTTTGCGATTTGAGTGTAG
>CAMDGL010000327.1 GCA_945897845.1 Chitinophaga pinensis
CTTGATATACAATCAGTTTTTTGTTTCCGTTTTAAAACCTTTTTACCTGGGTCATGTTTATGAAAAGAAAAATCAAAAATGAAGGTCTTCATCACTTCTGCCTTTATTGTTTGTGCACTTTTTCAAATAAACCCGGTATTTGGAAATGCAACAAAATCCATTCAGGAAATACTGAATGCAAAACTAGACACGAATAAAGTTAAATCGCTGAGCGATTTATGCTGGAACTACCGCTATAAATCTGCCGATTCGGCCTTGGTATTCGGAGAACACGCACTCCGGTTAGCCATCGAAATTAATTACCCCAAAGGAATAGCCCAGGCCTACAACGACATGGCGATCATATTTATCGACAAAGCCAACTTCCGCAGCGCAACCAATTACCTGAATGAAGCCATGATCATTCGAAAACAACTGAACGACTCGGTTGGAACGGCAGCTCTTTACAACAAACTCGGCATCATCGCACAAAAACAGGGAAGGCTGAAAGATGCTCTTCAGAACCAAATTGATGCGTTGAAAATTTATCAGGAGCTTAAACAGGAGAAATACATTGGTTATAGCCTGAACAACATTGCCATCATTCACCAAAACCTGGGAAACCACGATAAAGCGCTCGAATATCACGAAAAAGCGCTCGAATACCGCATCAGACTGAATGATCGGGAAGGAGAAGCAACTTCGTATGGCAACATGGCCAATCTATTTTCTCACATGCACGATACTGTTCAAGCCATTAATTATTACGAAAAAGCACTTGAACTTTCGCGCGAACTGAAAAAAGACGAGTTGATATGTGCCAACCTAAGCAACATCGGAAACATTTACATGGGACGCAAAGAATTCAACAAAGCGCTCGGGCTGTTCAACGAATCACTTCGGATCAAGGAAAAAATTGGCGATTCGAAAGGAATTTCATCCACCTTATCGCGAATCGGTAAGGTTTATACTGAAACCGGACGTTTCAACGATGCTGCTGCTGCCTTGAAACGCTCGTTAAAAATGGCACAAGATGCGGTCGTACTCGAAGAAGAATTGAGTGCATTGCTGGGTCTGGCCAAACTGAAAGCCCTGACCCACCAAACCGACAGCTCATTTATCCTGATGGGGCAATACATTGCCCTGAAAGATTCGGTTTACGACACCCGTCTTAAACAGCAGATATTGGATGTGCAGACACAATACGAAACAGACAAATTGGAACAGGACCTTAATTTGGTAAAAAAAGACAAAGAGGTTACTGAAATAAAACTTCAGCAACGAAAAACAGAAATTTGGCTCCTGATATTTGTAATCATCTCGATTACCGGGGCCGGAATATTCCTGTTCTACCGCCATCAGCAACACCAAAAAGCAGCAATAAATGCCGAACGTATCCGAGAACAGGAAATCAGGATGAACGCGGTTTTTCAGGCACAGGAAGAAGAACGGCGGCGGATTGCCAAAGAGCTACACGATGGCATTGGGCAGACTATCAGTGCAATAAAAATGAATTACCAAAGCTTATCGGGCAAAGCTGTTGACAAAGAACTGGCTCCCGATTTTGAAAAAATTGGCAAAATGCTCGAAAATGCAGGAGCCGAAGTCCGCAGCATTTCTCATCAGATGCTTCCGAAAGAATTAGAGCAATTCGGGTTGGTACCGGCGGTTGAAGGAATGCTGAGTCTGAATCTGGAGAATGCACCTTTAAAATATCAATTTGAACATTCAGGCTTTACCGAACGAATTGGCAGCCAGATTGAACTGGCAATGTTCCGTATTTTGCAGGAACTAATCAGCAATGTGATCAAGCACTCGAAAGCAAACCTGTTAACAGTTCAACTGGTGAAACTCAAATCGCATGTAGTGTTGAATGTTACGGATAATGGAATCGGTTTTGATGTGGAATGTCAGGAAAAAAACGGAATCGGATTGTTGAATATTGCCAGCCGGATCGATGCCATTAAAGGTCATCTTCATTACGAATCGGAACCAGGCAAAGGAACTTCAGTAACCATCAGAACCCCAATCGTATGAGCCAAATAAAAGTACTTCTCGTTGACGACCATCAGATCATTGTTGACGGACTAAAATCGCTCCTGAAAAGTACCGAAGGAATCGTAGTTACTGCCGCAGCAAACAATGGTCTCGAAGCCTTACGAATACTTGAAATTCTGGAGATTGATGTGGTACTGATGGACATTGACATGCCGGTAATGAACGGAATCGACACCCTGAAAGAAATCAATAAGCGTGGCGCTAAAGTTAAAGTCATCATACTTTCAATGCATCAGGAAGCCGGCATGATTAAAAGCCTGATGACGATTGGCGCTCATGGTTATTTACTAAAAAGCTGTGCACAAGACGAATTAATAAACGCGATACGTAAGGTAGCTGGAGGTCAGCAATTTTTCTCTCCTGAAGTAACACTTTCGCTTCTGAATCCTTCGCAAAACGATCAGCAGGCGAATAATCAACTGGCAGAATTACTCACCGATCGCGAAACAGAAATTCTGAAACTGATTGCCGAAGGCTTTTCGAATAAGGAAATCGGATCAAAACTTTTCATCAGTCACCGCACTGTTGACACTCACCGCACCAACATCATGAAAAAGCTCGATGTGAACAACATTGCCGGGCTAATCAGTTATGCGATTAAAAATGGGATCGTATAAACTCAAACATATACGGTAAAAGTCGTAGGCGATTACGACGAATCATGTATTACAGACCTCCATCTCCTTAATTAGTTTTGCTCATGTAATTGCTTACACCTATTTCAAAACATCATTCTGAAAGCTTGACGAGATTATCACAGAGTTTCCGGGCAGTTCTCCATTCACTGAGGGTGTTTTGAGGTAATAAGCAATTACACTGCCGGAAGCTCTGTGTTTTTTATTTCAAACGCCAAATAACAGAATTGATGAGGACAACGAATTCAAAAGATCAGCAAAAAAAGGAATCCCGACTAAAAATACCTTTAGTGATGCTTCTGTTTCTCAGTTCAATGTCTCTTTGGAGTCAGACCTCGAATTCTGATTTCGAGCGAATTAAACTAAATATAGCAGAAACAGAATATTCAGGAATTGCCTTATCACCCGACCATAAAAATATCGCCATCACAGCAAAAAAATCGGGACCTGTCCAGATCATTGATGAACAAAGCCTGAAAGTAATTCATGAATTTAATGCCGGAAACTGGCAAGGCGGATCAAAAATCAGTTATTCTGAAAACGGGAAATACCTGCTTCTGCAACAATTGAGTTATGCCGATTTTATACAGAATAAAGATCGCCTGATTGATTTTGAAATTATTGATGCCACCAACGGGAAACAGATCAAACGATTTGAAAAAATTCAGGATGTGGTCATCTCTGCTGATGAAAAATATGCAGTTTCTCTGGATGACGATATTATAACCTTCTGGAATCTCCCCATTGGTTCGAAAGACAAATCATTCAGCATTCCCGGTGCAGCAAACGCAATTGCCCTCAGTCCCAACGGAAAAACGCTCGCCGTTTCGCAAATAATTAATCCTGATGAAATTAAAAACCGGTTTGGGAAGGATAAAAAAGGACTAAAAGCTGCGGTTAAGTTCAGGCAAACAATTAGCATTTATGATGTTGAATCAAGCTCGAAAACAAAGGTAATCGATGAGTTATACGATATTGTATATAACCTCAGCTTCTCGCCCGATGGGGAACTGGTGTTTGCTTTTCATACACCCGACATCAGGGTACTGCTAAATAACAACAAACAAACGTTCGTTAGCCTGATTGATGTAGCCAATCTGGCCCCCCTGCGAAAAGGATTTACATCAATGTCCATTCATCAGCCCGAACTAAAAATCAGCAACGATAAAAAGCTGTTTGCCATTAATTCCAAAGGAACAAGATTTCAGGAAATTCATTTATACGACACCGACACCGGAATCCTGCAAAAGCGCTTCGAACTGGGGAACCGCTTGTTTGAAAAGATCGACGGAGAAAAACTGCTCAGCGATGCCCGTCCTTCATTCACTTTCCTGCCCGGCGATAAATCTATCCTGATAGCTATGGGAAATCAGTTGGTAGTTTGGAATTTTGAACTCAATCCATAGATATCAGTTAACCATCAAATAGCAGATGAAACGAGCCATGAGTAAAGCTTTCCACACACATGAGGATGACTATTCGGCGAGTTCCATATGGCAATTGAAAAACAAATTATAGACATATGAAATCATACAGAAAATTAGTCAGATGGAATCAGTTCAAAAATTAGAAATTTAACTATGAAAAAACAACTACTTGCTTTAATTATCATGGCCTGTTTAAGCATAAGCAGCTATGCTCAACCAACCAACATTTATCAACCAAATGGCAGTACAACAAATTTTGGCAAAGTAACATCTGACTCGTTGAATTACTATATTGTCAATTACCCAGCTTTAACATTGATGAAAATTGATGGGAGCAATAATGCAACGTTGGTTACCACACTCACTGCAGACCCCTTTCAAACCATGATTTGGAATAATGGAAAAGGAATATATCCTGTATCACCAGGATCTCCTTTTAAATTATTTGATGGCACCAGTCAGATCGATATAACTGGAGGCGAATTGCCATTGGCTGGTTACACAGCAGACAAAGTAATTTCTCCGGACTATTTTCACCTAAGAAAATTCACCTACTTCAGAACAAGTAATACGATTTACAAAACGGATTATACTTCGGCAGCAAGTATTAAACCCCTTGCTAAAGTGGAATATAGCATAGGAACAGTTGAAATGCAGCATACTACAAATTCAATCCTTTTTTCCGATATCATTGCGTCTTCTTCATCGCCTGCTTGTATAAAACGTATTGATCTGCTGAC
>CAMDGL010000328.1 GCA_945897845.1 Chitinophaga pinensis
GTGTTTCTGAACAACAGCTTCGGCCTGAATCCGTTCCATCACTTTAAGCGAGAAACCTTGTGAAGGCGAATCGATGTTGATTCTCTTCATCAGTTGTTCAAATTGTTTATCTAACTTGTTCATAGCAAGGAGTATATTTCTTCGTGTAACATTTCGTGCAATATCTCATACATTTTTTTTCGTGCCCGGTGAATTTTAACTTTTATATTACTAACAGTAAGTCCGGTAATTACACTTATTTCATCCATCGATTGATTTTCGTAATAATAGAGTGTAACCAAAACCTGATCGTCTTCGGGCAATTTCCCAAGTGCCATATTCAGATATTTATCCTGATCTTCCTTTTTCGTTTCGCTGAAATAATCGTACATTTTCATTTCATCCTGATCGGATATCTGTCTGTCGTCGAGCGATTTGAATTCAATCCTCCGTTTCCGCAATTCAGAAATACACGCATTGTAAGTAATACTGTACAGCCAGGTCGAAAACTTCGATTTACCTTCATAAGTATCCAACTTTTGATAGGCTTTAACGAAGGTGTCCTGAGCCATTTCTTCTGCATCTTCTGGCTTTTTCAGTAATTTCAATGCCAATGAATACACCATGTTTTGGTATCGTTCAACCAAAATCGAAAATGCGGCAATATTTCCTTTTCTGACTGCCTCAATATAAAATATGTCTTCGGTTTTATCCATCTTTTTACAATAGACGAACATTTCACAACCCGGTTACAAATTCGGAATTAAAATTACGAAAAAGTTTTTCATTTTTATTTGTAACCGCGAACAAACACCTGCGTCATAGCTGCAGGAACGAGAACATTTTAACACTTAAAAATTGAATATTATGGAAGACATTTTAGTACCGCTCGCATTCTTTGCGCTGGTTTTTGGGTCATTGTATATCTATTATACTACCCGAAACAAAGAACGCCTGGCTTTAATAGAAAAAGGTGCCAGCCCCGAGTTATTCAAATTGAAGGCTGAAGGAAATTCAGGACACGCAATCTTCAAACTTGGCCTGTTTTCAATAGGCATCGCGCTTGGCATTGTTGCCGGATACTTCCTGTCTGAAGCCGGAATGGATCAAACTGCCGCGTATTTTTCAATGATTTTTCTCTTCGGAGGAATTGGGTTGGTGGTCTCTTATCTGCTTCAGAAAAAATTAGAGAAAAAATAATTTCTTAACCATTTTCTGCCAAACTGTCCTTCAGACTGAACCTTTAATCAGAGGTCATATTAGTTTGAAAGACAGTTTTTTATTGTCCGGAAAATACAGTTTCTTTTTGCTGCATACTGGAAAAATACCTTTGGTTCTCTTCTTTTTCCTATTTTAGTGGAAATTTTAATCAAAATGACCAACGAAAATATCCTGAAAAGAATTGTCGAATTGCGTTCAGTTCTCGAAGATCACAACCATCGCTACTACGTTTTATCACAACCGGTAATCAGCGATCAGGAATTTGATATGCTCCTGAAGGAACTTGAAAAGCTGGAAGCTGAAAATCCGGAATTCTTCGATCCCAACTCTCCCACTCAGCGTGTTGGAAGTGATTTAAACAAAGAATTTGAACAGGTCAGGCATCAGTATCCGATGCTTTCGCTTTCCAATTCATATTCTGAAGAAGAACTGAGAGACTTCGACCAGAAAATCAGAAAACAGACCGACCAGGCATTTGAATACGTTTGCGAACTGAAATACGACGGCACTTCCATCAGTTTGCGCTATAAAAACGGAATGCTCGACAAAGCAATCACCCGGGGCGACGGTACTTTTGGCGATGATGTGACTGCCAATGTGCGCACGATCAGGACCATTCCGCTGAAACTAAAAGGAACCGGTTATCCTGCTGAATTTGAAATCCGTGGCGAAATTCTGCTGCCTTTTATTGAGTTCGAACGAATTAACGAAGAGCGCGCAGAAGAAGGAGAACAAGCGTTTGCCAATGTCAGGAACGCTGCTTCAGGAACCTTAAAATCTCAAAAATCATCGGTAGTTGCCGAACGCAAACTCGACGCCTATTTTTACTATTTACTGGGCGAAAACCTGCCTTCCGATGGTCATCTGGAAAATATGCTGGCTGCTAAAGAATGGGGATTTAAAATTTCTCCGGATACTGCAAAAAGTGCAAATATTGACGAAGTAATCACTTTCATTAGGAAATGGAATCAGAAACGATTTGAATTGCCGGTGGCAACCGACGGGATTGTGATCAAAGTAAATTCGCTCAGTTTGCAGCAATATCTCGGTACAACCGCCAAGTCGCCACGTTGGGCAATTGCCTACAAATACAAGGCAGAACAGGCCAGCACAATTCTGCAATCGGTTTCGTATCAGGTTGGCCGCACAGGTGCGGTAACTCCGGTTGCTAATCTTGAGGAAGTACAAATAGCCGGAACTAAAGTAAAAAGAGCTACACTGCACAATGCCGACATCATCAAAAATCTTGATTTGCACGTGGGAGACACTGTTTTTGTTGAAAAGGGCGGCGAGATAATCCCGAAAATCGTTGGCATCGATCTGGCTTCACGACACCCGATGGCACAGCCGGTAGTCTTTGTAAAAGATTGCCCGGAATGTGGCACGCAACTGGTCCGGAAAGAAGGCGAAGCTGCCTTTTATTGCCCGAATGAGGATGGTTGTCCGCCACAAATCAAGGGGAAAATGGAACATTTCATCAGCCGGAAAGCAATGAATATTGATGGACTTGGGGCTGAAACAATTGATTTACTGTATAATGAAGGATTGGTCAGAAATATTGCCGACCTGTATGATTTACAGAAAGAACAAATCAGCAAATTGGAACGGCTGGGAGATAAATCTGCAGAACGGATACTGAAAAGTCTGGAAGAATCGCGCAATGTTCCATTCGAGAAAGTACTATTCGCGCTTGGAATTCGTTTTGTTGGAGAAACAGTCGCAAAAATACTTGCCCATCGGTTAATTACAATTGAAAGACTGGAAAATGCAAGTCAGGAAGAGTTGACTGCCATTGACGAAATTGGCGGTCGGATTGCCGAAAGCGTGCGCATGTACTTTTCAAATCCGCAGCACATCCATTTGCTGGAGCGGTTAAAGGAAAAGGGTCTTCAAATGAAGCTGGACGAGGCAGGTATTGCCAATCGTTCAGAAAAACTGAGTGGATTATCGATCATTATTTCAGGAACATTTGAAAAGAACTCACGCGATGACCTAAAAAAAATGATTGAGCAAAATGGAGGTAAAAATGTAAGTTCTATTTCGAAGAGCACCAATTATTTACTGGCCGGAAACAACATTGGACCCAGCAAACTTGAAAATGCCAGGAAACTGAATATTCCGATTATCTCTGAAGATGATTTTCTGAAGATGATCGACTAAAAGTAACAGATTATTAATTTTTCGTGCGTATTAGTATCAATCTAAAACTTTTAGCAATTTCAAACAGCGTAAAACAAACGAATTGTTATTTTTGCACAAAATTATGGGCTTAAAATTAAAAATTGCCAACAAATTATTGAGTTCGCAACTGGCCTCAGTGTCCAGAGAAAAAAAAGTTTTCAATTTGGATACGGCCAAATCAGCAGGAATCTTATGGGAGATTGATCAGCAGGAATCATTCGAACTGATTGAAAAAGAACTCACAAATGCAGGCATAAAGACGGTTGGATTGTGTTATTTTTCGCGTAAAAAGGCAGTTATTCCTGAAGGAATCAACGGTTTTACAAGAAAAGAAACAACCTGGAGCGAAATTCCTAAAACGCCACTGGCAGAGGATTTTATAGAACAGAAATTTGACATTTTGATTGATTTAACGGGCCAGAGAAACTTGCCAATTTTATATTTAATTGCTCTTTCGGCAGCTTCATTTAAAATTGGATATGCAGGCGGTTCTCAGAATAATTTTGATTTGAATATTGAATTTCAGCAGAAACCAGAAACAAGCCAGTTGGCCGAACAAATTTTATATTACTTAAAAAGAATTAACAAAACGACTTTAGAATGACACATCCATTTACAGGAGCCGGAGTTGCATTGATCACTCCTTTTAATGAAGATAAAAGCATTGATTACAGCGCATTGGAACGATTGGTTGAAAATCAGGTTTCAGGAGGAATTGATTATTTGGTGGTGCTTGGAACCACTGCTGAAACTCCTGCACTTTCAGAAATTGAAAAGAAAGAAGTTGTACGTTTTGTGATCGAAAAGAATGCCGGACGGCTGAAAATTGTCGTCGGAATGGGCAGTAACAATACGATTAGTTTGGTTGAGTCCATCAAAAACAATGATTTTAAAGGAGTTGACGCGATTCTGTCTGTAACTCCTTATTACAATAAACCAACTCAGGAAGGCCTTTTTCAGCATTTTAAAATGGTTGTGAAAGCTTGTCCGATTCCAGTTATACTTTACAATGTTCCAGGCCGTACCGGTGTAAATATGGATGCAGATACGACCCTTCGTATCGCCAATCTTTCGGAGAAAGTGGTTGCAATTAAAGAGGCTTCGGGCGATCTGGGCCAGTTCGCAAAAATAATCGCCAACGCACCCGGCTATTTTAAAGTTATTTCTGGTGATGATAGTCTGACTTTGCCTTCAGTAACAATGGGTTCAATTGGAGTTATCTCTGTTATTGCTAATGCTTTGCCTGAAAGATTAAGCCAACTAACACATGCATCACTTTCAGGAAATATTACACTTGCAAGTCAGCTTCATTTGCAGATGGCCGAAATGCTGAAACTGATTTTCAGGGAAGGAAATCCGGGCGGCGTGAAAGCTTTGATGGAAATGTTGGGAACGGTTAAAAATCAGCTTCGGTTGCCATTGGTTCCGGTTTCATCAGCAACTTACAC
>CAMDGL010000329.1 GCA_945897845.1 Chitinophaga pinensis
ATTTATGAGTCACTTAGTTATCTGCTCACTTTTGGTGTAATGCTATACATGTACTGGAAAACTAAAGCCAAAGATTACCAGGGTATGTTGGTTGGTGTATTCTTTATCATGGTTTTTACTGCCCGGTTCTTTGTAGAATTTATCAAGGAAGACCAGGAGGCATTTGAAGCAGGTATGAGCCTGAATATGGGGCAATGGCTGAGCATTCCGTTTGTAATTACCGGAATTGTACTTATTGTTCTTGCCATCCGGAAGGGGCCGGTATATTACAAAAACCTGGAAGTAAAAGAAATAAAAGGGAAAAAATAAGGTATTTAATACCCATTGAAAACCCTGAAATTGTAGCATTTGGTTTGTGATTTCAGGGTTTTTGTTGATAGCTCTTTAGTCAGCAGGTGACTCGAAGTCGCCTGCTGACTATCGCCAAATCTAATAGAATCAAGCACATTACTTTTCCCGGATTTGTTTTTCCAACCGTTCTATTTCCTTTTTACGAAGGGCAATTATATATATATATTGCTGGCAATTGAATTTATGTTCCTCATTGTTTTGTTTATACGCTGAATAGGAAAGCACCAGCCAGTCGATCGCTGCATCCGGTTTTCCTTCCATTTCGCAAAGCAAAGCCATGTTGTATCGTGCTTTGGCAGCGATGTTCCGGTTTTTATTGTTGGTCTCGCGTTTGTATATTTCAGCCGCTTTCAAATATTCACCGTTCAGGCATAATTTTTCAGCCGCAAGCATGTTGACATTCCGCGATCTGTAATAACTGCGTTCAACTTTAAGCCACGTGGGAACTATTTTGCCTCCGAATGATTTTCCAAGATACTCAGAGGCATTCTTCAACAACAATCTGTGATTAAGATCATTGCCAAATAGTTCAGGATAAACAATGTTTCCGTAGTACAAATCGTCGGGCTGTTTAACAAGATAGACTGAGGTGTCACCTTTGAAGGAAACAGTCCATAAAAGATTGGCCCCAACACTCTCTAATTTTGTACTGTTTCTAAATTCAGGAAATTGTTCAGTGATATCATTGTATGAATAATATCCGGTACTATTTGTCAAGTAATCTTTCAATTGAAAAAAATCCAGAAAGACAAAGGCATCAACACCTAATTTTTTGTGCAATTCAGGATAATTGATCAGGCTGTCACTTCCGGAAAACAGGTAATTAATCGAATCTTTGTAATTGATTACTCTTTGGAAATAACCTTCAGTGTTGAGAAAATCGGCCAATGCATCAACGCATTTATTTGAAAGATCACTATAACGGACAAATTTATTGGTCTGCGTTTTTTTATTGTCCACATCAAAATACCTGAAAGTTATGGTATCCGATCGATAAAGATCGCGTTTGAAAATAGCTATGGTATCAATGTTTTCGGGTATTACAAACAAGGCAGGTTTCAGTATTTCGACCTGAACAGCACTCATATTGTAGGTGGTTACACATGATGATGCGAAACCGAGGATTGCAACCAGCAGAATGCAAATTAACCTACCGTTCATAATTTATTGAATTTAATTTTGCCAATTCGATTTTCCGTTTTGCCAGAACGGCTGCATATTTCCTGATTATTTCATTTTCATCGGTAAAAACAGGAGAGGAGCTGATTTTTGACGCATTGTTGTTAAGTTCAATTGCTGTTTCAATATTGCCGTCCATTTCACTGGCAATGGCAAGATTAAAAAGTGAGTAAATTTTATGGCGTTTGTTTTTGCTTTCTGTATATTTTTTCCAAATTTCAGTTGCTTCCTCCCATTTGTTTATTTTTGCAAGTCCGGCAGCTTTCTTAAAATCAGCCTGATTGCACGACAAGGTATTTCGGTAAACAGTGGCCCAGTATGGAATTATATTTTTCGAATAATTTACGCCCACCAATCCTGCTGCAATTTGCATGGCCGCTTTTTTATCAGGAATTCTGGAAGCCAAATAGTTTTCTTTACTATCCAGGCCATCCCAGTATACAGTGTCAACCAACGAAGTATGGTTAATCATACGGTTCTTCGGAATGTCATAAATTGTCCATATACTGGCAGTTACAACTTTTGCAATGGAACGGCCATCGTCAGAATTTTTATTAATGGAGTAAAATCCGGAATACATGTCGAGCAGAATCAGGGCTTCTGCATTTGTTTTTGCAGCTATTTCCTGAATCAGGTTTTTCGATGGGGCATGGATGTTCTTTACAAATTGTAAGGGAAAACTTGAAACAGGCAATACTGTGATCTTATCGAACCGTTTCTGAGATTGCAATTTTTGCGACAAGCTGTCGAGACAGGCCTGAACGGAAATGCTGTCGGTATTGAATGTTTTTTTGTTTTTTACCAGCCTGAAATCTTTTGAGTAGTAATTCTGTAACGTATCGTTTGTATATTTCAGGTTCCGGCCAACGATTGTAACATTTTTAATTTCGGCAGGCAGTATGATTTTGGCAGGCTGAAAAACTTCGATGGGGAACTCATTTAATGTAACACATGAACTTAAAAAGAACAACGAAACAATTCCTGAAATTGCAATCATCTTTTTCATGGTTGGTTGGGTTTATTTGGTTAGTTTACTCTCTTTTAAGGCTTTAAGTTTCTTCAGATATACTTCGGTTTGATGTTGGTAATGTGAGTAAAATGATTTCAATCCCCATTCAATAGCCTGATCAATGTTCCCATCCAGTTCGCTTGCCAGTGCAAGGTTGTATTCAGCCCTTGCTCTTGTTTTGTTGTTGGTCGATTGCGCTTTTTCAAGCCAAAATGCTTTGGCTTCTGCCGTTCTGTTTTCGTTCATTAATTGCCTGCCAAGGTCGTTTTTCAGGTCGAATAAAAAGTAGCCACGTTTTTCTGAAATCCATGTCGGAGAAATTCTGCTGTCAATATCCAGCGCTATTTTAATGCCTGCATTTATCAACGCTTGTTTGATGGTTGGCAGTTTTGCGAAAAGCCTTTGCTGTGTATAATCGGCACTTTCCCAGTAAATTGTGTCAACCAGTTCAAATTCTTTCACCGGATTTTTGGTTCCGGGTCTATATATCCTGAAAAATGCATTGTATTTCAGATCTTGCGATGCATAATAGGAATAATAGACTCCGGTTGTTGGATCCATATATTTTTCGGCAGAAAAATCGGTCATCACTTTGGTCGAGAATCGCTCCAAAACCATCAGAGCATCAGTACTGTATTGTTGGCAAATCCGGCTTACCTCCATATTGCTCAGGGTATCCGGAAGCAATTCATATGAAATATCACGTTTAATGTTCCTTTCAACAGGCACAACCACATCGTAGCGGCCCGATTCAAATAAAAGTTCTGCAAGAGCCCTTATGGTAGTATCGGCAGCAGTGCTATCCAATACAATTTTTGAAAGCTGAAAACCCTGCCGGTAAAAATACAATTGCAGCGAGTCTTCCTGGTAATTCTCATACTGATTGCTCATACACCGGTTCATCAGCGTAAGACTTTGTATCTCAGAAGGCAAATCTTCTTTTGCCGGACGCGCATTTTCGATGGTTAAAGTAGTATAATAGCTTTTACAGGACACAAAAGCAAATCCAATAAGGCAGAAGAATACTATTTTATATGTTCGATGTTTGCTAATAAACAGCATTTGTGTTCTTTTTTAATAAATTCCCCAATACTTCCTGAAAAACCATTCAACACCCAACAAAATTATCAGCAGAAAAAACATGGTTTTCAGATTGATCCATTCCGTTAAAAATGTCTGCTGATGCTGTTGAACCGTTATTTGTTTATTGTCGCCAATTGCATCAAGTAATGTGCCATATTTATCAATCGGAACAAACTGACCTCCGGTTTGTTGGGCCATCTGATACAATAACCCAAAATCAGCCTGATTATTTTGCAATTCCACCTCATTTTTCACAATACTGAAACTGCCTTTTTCTGTAAATTGCTGGTTTCCCATTTGTGTTTCAGCCACGAAGGTGTAATCGCCAGGTTGTAAGTTGCCGGCATTCAAGCGGTAATAATCGGCTGTACGGTCAAAAGTATAATTGTATTCTTTCAGGCTGTCGCTTAAAATTCTGATATTCACGTCGGGCGAATTTACCAGCTCGTAACTGTCGTTGTACAATTCGGCCGTAAATTCAATATTGTCGGTTTCCTGGTAAAGTGCAGGATAATTCACATTGAAATTGTCTTCATTTTCTTTTAGCGAAAGGTATTGTACAATTTTTTGCATCAGTTCATTAAAGGCTTCATGATCGCCGCCGTTCTGGTAGTTGAACAAACGCCACCGCCATAATCCTTCACCCACAATAAAACCAATTTTCCGGCTTTTGTTGTTTCCAAATGCCATGATAGTTTTTGAGGTGCGTATATTTTTTATACTCTGACTTGCCAGACTTTGCAGCAGGGGAGAAATTTCGGTATTTCCAAACGGACTGATCAACGGCGGAGCCATTGAAAGCAAGTCTTTTGTTTCGTTTGAAAGAACGAACAACGAAAAGTTGTCGTCAAAAATTGCCTGTACTTCTTCAGTGTTGTTGCTGGCCGAAATCTTCATTCCCACATCAAGCGTGTTGAGCTGCTCAAGCAAAGTATTTGGCCCGATCAGAAATAAAACAGGTATTCTGCTGTCTCTTATTCTTGTTAAAAGAGTACTCGCAGCGTTTTTTTTCGACGGAATTTGGTTTAAAACTATCAGGCTGTATTTTTTCAGACTATCGGGAATGTCGTTGCCTGTAACTAATTCTGTTTCATAATTCTGAAGCTCCGACAGGCTATTGCGAAGGGCGCCCAAATCAGGATGCGGACCATCACTGAGCAACAGTATTTTCTGCTTGTTTTCCAATACCTGGATCACAAATTCA
>CAMDGL010000330.1 GCA_945897845.1 Chitinophaga pinensis
TTTGGAATGCGTGCCCCCTGGGGATATTTTATATTCAGGAATGCAGCATGTTTTTGATAGGAAGATTCAACCAGTGCTTCAACTTCAGGTTTTGAAATGCTATCGAACGAGCAATACGATGCGTTGGTTTGCGCAATCAGGTTACCTAAAACGCTTACAAACTGAACGGTGTCGGGTTTTGACCCGGTAATCTGAAGCCTTTCGTTGATGCCGGTTCTGTAATAATTAAAACCCCAAAACCAATAAAAAAGCACATAGCAAACGGCAAGCGTCTGAACAATCATCAGGATAAAACGACCAAATTTTATTTTTCGGAACAAGGTTAAAATCAAAATTACAACCAGGAATATGGCCAGTAATGCATAAAATGCATCGTCCAATGAAAAGGAAACCCATTTGCTCAAAAACGAAAGCAGGAATGCAATTATTGGATAAAATGTTTGAGAATAAACGGATTCGGTTACTCCGGGATACCGGTAAAACAGTTCAGTGAAGCCAAAAGTAGCTAATGCCAACCAGATTGGAAATGCAGCCCTTCCAAAAAATATGCTTTGAAATTTATTTTTTGACATGTTTTGTATATGAAATTTATTGCGAAGATCATAATTTTCTGACTACTTCAAAAATTTTGGAATAGCTTTGGCGTTGAAACAACCATTTGTATATTAGAATGAAAAAAATATCAAAAAATATCCTTTTAGTATTATGTATTTTATTGACGGGAAATAGTTACGCACAAAACGAGAATGCGGATATTGATCTGGTAATTGGCGCATCTATACCAACTGTTTATCATGTCGGAGCGGGATTGCATTACATCCCCAATGCCCGTTTAGATTTTAGTTTTGGATCTGATTTTATCGACGATGCGAATGGTAGATTGTATGCCTTGACTGCAAACCATGCCATTTATTTTGGAAAGGTTAATACGAAGGCAAAAAGGAGATTATGGTCAGTTAATACAGGCATAACTTTTTTGGTGGAGGAAAATCCCCAAATAAAATCAACTGCAGCTTATTTTAATTTATTTTTTGCACGAAAATTTCCGATTGTAAAAAAACTATTTATTCAGCCCGAAATAGGAGCATCCAACTTCCTTTTTGAGCATTTGGTAGATGTAGATGACATTGTTACACAGGGAACCAGAACCCGGTTTATTCCTAAAATCGGAATAAACCTGATTCTGGGAATTTGAACCATTTCCCTTTCGAGACAATGACTGCGACGGTATATAGCTGTCATTGTCTCGAAAGACTAATTTTTAAGCTCAAGCCACAATGCAAACTCGTTGGGCCAGCTGGTTTCATTATTTGCCATCCCGGTAAGCTTGAATTCATTAACAGGAGCAGTCCACCTGTAAGTACCCGACGAGAATTGGTAAGCACTGGGCGCCATTGCCGTCCGAACAAACTTTAGCTGGTTGTACATTCCCCAAAGCTCGACCGATAATTCACTGATAATGGTAAATTTTATATCCGTATTCAATGATTTAATATCAACTTCAACCTTGGTCACCTTGGTTCCGAATTCATTAAAGGTCATAACAACTTTATGGGTGCCGATGTATTCGGCTCCTTTGCCATTAATGGTGAGTGTATTGCCGCTCCACGAATACGACTCAAGGTTATTGTATGCCTGTTCAATATTAAAAGAACAAGCTTGTGATTTTTGTTTTCCGCCATCCAAATGATCGTTATAATTGGCCCTGAACTGATTTTTAAAGCCTCTCAGTGGCATTTTTTGCAGAATTTCGGGTGGAATGCCTCTGTAGAAAGTTTTTGTTTCGCTTTCCATTCCTTCAGAAACGATGGTGATATTAAAACTTCCGTAAAGGTCGGGCATATCAATATTGAGCGTGTTTTCAGGAAGAGTTGGCCCGCTGTAACCTGTTATCGGGACTTCTATGCCATTCACTTTTACAAAAGTCTTTGCCGGATCGCGTGACCATCCTTTTCCCTGAAGGTAAAGTGTTTTTATATTTGGCTCGAACGCTCCCCACGACTGGTATCCCGGAAAATAAGTCGTACCCATAAAGACACATGCCCTGTCGAGTGTTGGCGGGCTTTTTACAAATTCGAAGGGAACTTTATTGCTGCCAATTTGGTTTACAACCACCTGAACTTGTCCACTGGTGGCATAATCCGGAACGGTAAATTGAATCAGCGAATTGGTCCACGATTTCAGATATGTTGTCAGGTTAACAGCTTGGTTGTTAATATATATTGATGATGAAGTTCCAGTTCCAAGGTTCGATCCCTGAATGGATACCAGTTCGCCGGCTTTGGCTTTTTGCGGCGAGATAGCTGTTACACGGGGCAAAGTATTAAAGCTGAATTTTACCGTGGCACTACCGCTATTGTCATTCGATTTGTTTACACAAATTACCTCGGCCCATTCCTGATTATCGGCCAGTTCAACCAGAACACTGTCGTTTTTCTGCAATTCTTTTATGAAAGTAGCAGTGCCATTGTTGTTCATTTTATAGGCCCAGGCAACCATGTCGTCGCTCTTGGTGTCGAGCTTGGCAATCATTTCAAGTTTTTCCTTTACATTGTTGAGCCCTTTGAAAAAGGTGACCGCCAATCTCGGAGTACTTGCCGTAAGTGTTTCCTTCTGGTATTTTCCCGTGAATACCGCGTTTTTAAAATTCGGATAGACTGGAGAGGGAGAGGGTCTTTCAGGCGAAAGTTTGATGTCTGATTTTCCGTCAACAGCCCATTTTATAAAATTGGCGTATTCTTCACCAACACCCTTTGACCCCAGTTTTGAAGTAATCATCTGGTCGAGAATGGTGCGCATAAAACTGATGTTGGTAGCCTTTCCGCCATCCTTAATTACATCGGGAAGCGCCAGTTTTGTTCCGGGGCGATAGGTAATCAGGTATGACAGAAAATTTCCGGCGATGTAATAGCCCGGATCATTGTTGCAATCGTCCCATGCAGATGAAAGATTTTGATACAGGTTCTGCCCATATTCAATTACTTCAAACTTTTTGTTGGTTGGCCAAACAAAGCGGTCGGCCTGAACGGCGGTTGCTTCGAGCCACCATTTTGTAGTATAATCAGAAAATAACTGCATATAGTAATAATCCTGAATGTAATGCAGTAATTCGTGTGCGCAAACCATTGGCAAAGCCTCGGCTGTGGTAGCATAATTGCTGTTCGCAATGTTTTCGTTGATGTAAATATTACCCAAAAAGCTGGTCATGCCGTCGGTTCCGGCATCGAGCTTGCTGATGTAAACATTAATTTTTCCTGATGGTAAATTGAGGTCAGCCTTCTTGAAAGCAGCCCAGGCCGCTTCCATATAACTTCTGATATCCTGAATGTAGTGTGGATCGGTACCCACATTAACGTCTTTATAGGGCGAAACATATTGCACGTTTGTTAAAACACCGGGTTCGGCCCAATAATAATTAAAATGAAGCGACGACGACCAATCGGTATATCCAAGCGCACGTGTATAACTAAATCGTCCAAGTTTGGTTAGATGGTTGGTTTTTATTTTGATTTCACTTTTGGTGTCATCAATACGCACATCGCTGAATGGAATCCATTTTTTCAGGCTTTCGTGATAAAAAGCAGCGCCATTCAAATTAATATCTTTCTGTCCTTTACTGGGGTCGAATTTCAGGGTGATTTCCAAATCCTTTGCAAATGTTTTTCCACTTGTCGAAGTAATTTCAAATGTTTCGAACATCTCGAAATCGGCAGATGTTGGTAAACTACTTGCCTGCAAAGGTACTGCGTTGAAGGTCGCTGTTCCCTCGAAAGCACCCTGCGGGATTAAAACTTCAAGCAGATTGGAAATTTTTATGGTGGCCGGAGACTGACTGACATTTATTTCGAAGGAAGTCGGACTGGTCGTTTCATCCTCATTTTCAGTGTCTTTTTTATTGCACGAAATTAGAATGAGTAACAACGAC
Source organism: Chitinophaga pinensis (assembly GCA_945897845.1). Taxonomy (GTDB): domain Bacteria; phylum Bacteroidota; class Bacteroidia; order Bacteroidales; family Prolixibacteraceae; genus Aquipluma. Next base: position 3,926 of record CAMDGL010000330.1, read on the forward strand.
AAAATAAAGCATAGTTTAAACATTTGGTTTTTCATCAGACTTGAATTTGGGTTTTCAATTCTTATATTGAATGTATCTTCAAACTCAAAGATATTGCTTTTTGAAATTCTAAATAAATTGATGTTGAAGAACAATTTAATTTTTCGATTTAAGCATTAATGCGGGTTTGTGTTTTGGATACAAGAACTTTTTGAAGGATTAATGTTATTTTAAAACAGACTTGTCAAAAAATAAACCGGTTAATTTTTCCTATTTTTCAGAATTCAAAATTTACGCAAATGAGAGTACATTTTATAGCGATTGGCGGTAGCGCCATGCACAACCTTGCCATTGCCCTGCATAAAAAAGGCTACCAGATAACCGGATCGGACGACGAAATTTTTGAGCCGTCGAAAAACCGCCTGAAAAACCATGGATTGTTACCCGAACGCGAAGGTTGGTTTCCGGAAAGCATCACTCCTGAATTGGACGCTGTGATACTTGGAATGCACGCCCGGAAAGATAATCCCGAGTTGTTGCGGGCTCAGGAACTGGGGCTCAAAATATTTTCATATCCTGAATATTTGTACGAGCAAACCAAAGATAAAACGCGCGTTGTAATTGGCGGAAGCCATGGAAAAACAACCATTACCTCCATGATCATGCATGTTTTGAGGTCGAACAATATTGCTTTCGATTACATGGTTGGAGCCCAATTGGAAGGTTTTGACACAATGGTTTCGCTTTCAGACGAAGCTAAAATTGCAGTGTTCGAAGGAGATGAATATCTGTCGTCGCCCATTGACCGCCGACCGAAATTTCACCTCTATTTTCCGAATATCGCATTGTTGAGCGGAATTGCCTGGGACCACATCAACGTGTTCCCAACCTTCCCGTTTTACGTGGAACAGTTCCA
>CAMDGL010000331.1 GCA_945897845.1 Chitinophaga pinensis
TACCGGGCTGGTATTTTGTTTTTGCGGCAAACAGAAATAAACAGGTGCGCATAATCCTGACAGACTCCTTTCCTGATTTGCAGAACCTCTTCGATGGGTGTATTTACATCGGTGCTTTCCGGAGAGTATTCAAGTAATTCAAATATAAACGAATTCAATTTCAGTAAATATTCGAACAGCTGCAATTCTCCTGAATAAGCCGGAAACGAGCAGCTCACCACCGGTGGCATCTGTGTAAGGTGGGTTGAAGAAAGAAACAGGTGGTTGTCGATCTGAAAATCGAGCGAATGGACGAATTCAAATTCATCATTTGGCATCAACGGACTTAGATAAAATGGGTTGATTTTCTGTTTCAAAATTTTTGCCGACAGCCTGAACCAAAATTCAGAAAAAGGATTATTGATGTAATAATTGATCGTTTCGAAGCCAAAAACATTCGTCGAGAGGTACGCTTCCTCATTTGCGGAACATGAAAATTTTAGGTCCTGCACTTTCTGCAAAGGATTGGAATCAGGAATTACGACCAATTGAAAATTGGCCTTTCTGACAGTTGATTCGTATTTGTTGTCGATATGATATTCTAAATAAAACTCTTCCATTAAAAAGACAGGTATTTCTTTTCGAGCTCCGAGGCAATCTCAATGATCTTGGCCTGGGTACTGTTTAATAGTCCGTAAATATCATCTTTATATTCATCAAACGAAAGGTACCGGTATTGTTCGTATAGTTTTCTGATTTTAAAACTGATGGCATTCGATTCAGAACTTTCGTTTTGGCTGATCTTCTCCTCGTATCTTCTGATTCCTTTTAACGAATAACTAATTGAACGCGGGCAGTTTTGGTTCAGCATTAAAAACTCCAGTACCTGCTCGCGTGCGGGAATGGTGCGGTAAAATTTTCGGTTCATGTCGAACGATTCCAAACAGCGCAACAGGTTGGTCCATTCAAAACTCATTTCGGTTATCGGATGTCCGGCCTGCTCAATTTTATAAATATCGTTCAATTTGGAATTAATGATCCGGATAATCTGTATCGCACGTTCGATGTGCATTCCGATAAGTATCATGGCCCATTCTCCATCGTGCAGCAAAGTTCCGTATATCTTGCTGCTTACAATGGATGTCTGATCCAGAATCATCTGATTGAAATCATAAAGTCCGGTCGTCAGGTAGATTTCCTGCGGGTAATTGTTTACCAGATGATAATAAGTATTGATGGCTTCCCAGAGGTCGGTTGAGATCGCATTTCGCGCGCCACGGGCATTTTCTCGGGCCAAAGTAATATTACTGATAATCGAATTCGAATTTTGGGTGTCCATTCCAATCCGGAACAATACATCTCTTTCGTTGACTTCTTCCATATCAAAAATACCGGCCATGAAAAGCATCGATTCAAGCACAAAACTTCGGTCGTAAGCTTTTACGATTGGTGCGTCCAATGATGAAAAGTAATTTGCTTTGCTGTAACGTGCCAGATGATCGGCTCGTTCGATGTACCGCCCCATCCAATATAAGTTATTTGCTACTCTCGATAACATAGATTCGTTTTTCGTGTGACAATAAATTTTGCTAACCCAATACCCATGTGTCTTTTGAACCTCCGCCCTGCGATGAATTTACGATCAGGTTTCCTCGTTTCAGGGCGACCCGGGTCAATCCACCCTTCAGAATGTATTCCGTATCTTTTCCCATCAGGCAGAACGTTCGCAAGTCGATGTGTCGAGGTTCAAATTCCTTGGTTTCCTCGATAAAAGTGGCATGTACCGAAAGACTCATTATGGGTTGGGCAATGTATTTTCGCGGGTTCGATTTGATCCTGACTTTCACCTCCTCAATCTGATCTTTGGTAAGGGTTGTGCCAATTGTAATTCCGTACCCGCCCGATTCGTCAACCGGTTTTACCACCAGTTTGCCGATATTTTCGAGCACGTATTTCATGTCGGCTTCTTTTTCGCAATGGTACGTTTGCACGTTGTTCAGGATGGGTTCTTCGTTGAGGTAATATTTAATAATGTCGGGAACATAGTGATAAACTGCCTTGTCGTCAGCAACGCCGGTTCCGGGAGCATTGGCCAGGGTTACATTGCCTGCCCGGTATGCGCTCATCAGTCCGGGAACTCCCAGCATCGAATCTTTTCTGAAACAAAGTGGGTCAATAAATTCATCGTCCACGCGCCGGTATATTACGTCCACACTTTTGGGGCCATGAATGGTTTTCATGTAAACGAAATCCCTGTCCACAAACAAATCGCGGCCTTCGACCAGCGGAACGCCCATTTTTTGCGCCAGAAATGAATGTTCGAAATAAGCGGAATTGTACATTCCGGGGGTAACTACCACAACATTTGGAATACCTGAATTCTTTGGTTTTACTGTTTTTAGTATTTCCAGCAATTGCTCCGGATATTGATACACGGTTTTTGTTTTGAGCTTGTCGAACAGGTCGAACAATGATTTTTTCAGGGCCAGCCTGTTCGATAAAACATAACTTACTCCTGATGGACATCTCAGATTGTCTTCCAGAATGTAATATTGACCATCGGTGTGTTTAATCAGGTCGGTTCCTGAAACATGTGTGTAAATTCCTCCTTCCGGCGTAAAATCCACCATTTCCTTCAGGTAATTTTTCGAAGAAAAAATCAGGTCGGCAGGTACCACTTTGTCTTTCAGAATCAGCTTTTTGTGGTAGATATCGTCCAAAAAAAGATTGATCGCCTTATTTCGCTGGATCACTCCCTGTTCAAGTTGCATCCATTCCTGGCCGGGAATAATGCGGGGAAACAGGTCGAACGGAAAAATGCGTTCATCCGGTTTCTTATCTTCAGCATACACCGCGAAAGTGATCCCCTGGTTAAAGAATGCCGTTTTTACTTCGTTGTTGATGCGCTCAAAATCTGAAAGGCTCAGTTGATTAAAGCGCTCTACTATACTGTTATAATGCTCTTTTGGTTCTTTCGACCCATTAAAAACTTCATCGTAATGGGAGCTGTTCAAATTGTATGAATCTAATATCCCGTTTGCAGGTTGTCTCATATCCTTTGGTTTTTAAATTATGGCCTTATCCTGACAATGATTGACAAAAACAAACCATTGCCTTTCATAAAGACACGAAAGTAAGTAAATAACAATCAAAAAGATATTTTTGTTTGCGTGTTAATGTAAATATAACACAGAGTGCAGTTATTTTTAATGCTGAGGAAATGATTGTGGATTGGGCGATTTTGACTTTGGTTCTGAATCGGGTAATCCGGAGATTAAAATGGTACAATTACATTTGGCGCTTGTATTCCTGAATTGAGGGCTGTTTCTATTTCGTAAAAGTTCGAAGGTAAACCAATCCACCCATAAACGTTGCAACAATTAACCAAGTGAAAATTGTAATTGTCCAGTTAAATTTGTTGTATTTTGCAATTCCGACCATTAATATCCTGAAGCTTAATATCCATAAAATGAGATGGCTGAGGTAATTGTCGTGAGAAATAATTCCGGCATCGTTTTTAATTATCCCGACGGTGATGAAAGGAATGGAAATTATAAATTGGAGAATAAATGGCAGAGTAGAATAAACAGTCAGGATTCTCATTTCCGTAAAACTTGCAACTCCTTTAAATCCCTTAGCAACAATCCAGAATAAATAACCTGAGAAGTAGGTAAAAGGGACATATAAAAATGGGAATATTGCCAGTGCTAATATCAGTCTTTCAGATTTTTCAGGAGCGAGTATCACTGAAGATATTAATTGCGGAAATACCAATCCTGAAGTAGAAAAAAGCCAGATTGAATAGAGCGTTATAAAATCAGTTTTCTTGTTTTGGAGCTTGTCGAGTGCTTTTGAAGGGGAAACAATAAGCATTAAATAGTCGGTCATGGAGTTGATTTAAATTATGGTTTGGAAATATACGGCTTAATTATGAAAAATCAAAAACTCTGCTTCCCATCTTTAAGCTATATTAAATGGCCTGTAGTATTTAAACGTTTAACGCAATGAAAATATCAGACTTGAAATTTCACGAAAAAGTAAAGAATAAAGATCAATTCCATAGAAATAGTTGTATTTTTATATGTTATAAAGAATTTCAACTAAAACCAAAACTAATGAAAGCAGCATTCTTTTCATTGCATCTCATTGTATTTTTAATGTTTGTTTGTTTAAACAGTGCAGCCCAAAATTATTCGTTACAGATTACAAGTGAAATAAAAGAAGATAAATCAGTTGACTTTCTTTTTGAGAAGAACAACATTGGAAGTTTTTTCCTTAACTTAACTTTCAACCGACTCGAAAATGCCTCACCAACTTCGTACAAAGGAACCGTTACCAGCACAAAGGGAAAACTGCTGAATGTAAGGCCTATAAATCCAGACAGATCAATAGGTTTTTCGTATATCTACACTTTTATAAGGGGGCAATTAAATCCTAAAACAGATACAGGATTTGTTTATTTATTGCCAGTTTCAAAAGGGAAAACAGTGGAGGTGCTCAATCATGTTAACCTTAACAGTAAGTATTTTGGAAGTGTTGAACCCAAAAACTGGAAATCTTTTCAATTTAATGTTGACGCAGGTGATACCGTTTTTTCTGCCAGAAAAGGCTTGGTTGTTGAAATTAAGGATGGATTTGCTCCCGAATATTCAACTTCTGTATCATTTAGCAGTAAATCAAATTCACTACTTATTGAGCATGAAGATGGTACTCTTGCAAAGTATGATGTATTGAAAAATGGTAGCATGCTGGTAAAATCCGGACAAATTGTATATCCGCATACGCCATTGGCTTTAGCAGGTACTTATGATGAGGAAAAAAATACGCAAATTCGTTTTCT
>CAMDGL010000332.1 GCA_945897845.1 Chitinophaga pinensis
GTAACTTTGCTAGTTTGCTGACCGGAAAACAGTGTTTCACTTTCGCCCGGTTTGTGGATAATAATCAGCTTGTTGTTTACGGTATAAGTTAATCCTGAACCGTCCAATATTCCGTCCAGAATTTTACTTACCAACTGATTATCAGCCGAAATATCAATCCGTTTTGTCAAATCAATTTGATTCGCGTTAAAGAAAAAAGAGAAATTGGATTGCTTTTCAATCCGGTCCAGGATTTCTCCCACACTGAGGTTTTGACCAACAATCGTAAGCTTGGTGGTTTGAGAGTATGTTGCGGCTGCAACATGCATTACTGCAACAAAAATAAAGAGCGTAACTAATTTCATAATTTTCACAATTAGAGGGACGTCGATACAGGATTGACCCCTCGGTTGAATCCATTTTTTTTTCATAAATTTGAAATGTTTATACAATTAATAATTATTGATTGTTACCGAAGGCGGATTGTTGTGCCGACAATTCGCCTTCTTTTTTAATTCTGCTTTAAAGGTTTATAAATGATTGTAAATTCGCGAAACGTAGTTTTCCGGTAATCAATTGGAGATGTAAGCTTTAGAGCATCAAGCACCTGCCAGATTGTTTCCTGATTTTTAAATCTGCCGGTAAAGTTAAATTTCTGAAGTCCGGCATCGGAGTAATTAAGTTTCACATCGTACCAACGTTCGAGACGCTGAAGCAGATCAGGAAAAGGAATATTCCTGAAAATAAATTCCCCGTCTTTCCAAGCTATTTCCGATTCTATATCCGCATTTCCCAAGGTATATTTTCGTGTCTTTCTGTCGAGTTCGAATTTTTCGCCCGGTACAATTTCGAAATTCTGGTTCGAACCGTCTATCTGCAATTCAATTTTTCCTTCGGCAAGCGTTGTACTTGTAAAATTGTTTTCATCGTATGCGCAAACATTGAATTGTGTACCGGTAACCTTCACATTAAAATCTTTCGTTTTTACCAGAAACGGATGTGCTTTGTCAGATTTTACCTCAAAAAATCCTTCGCCACTTAGTTCCACCAACCTGTTGTCTGCCGAAAAATTGGAAGAATATTTTAATTCGCTTCCTGAATTGAGGCTAACCGAAGTCCCATCGGCAAGCAAAACCTTTGATCGTGAGCCAAGAGGCACAGAAAATACCTGAAAATTTTCCGTTTGGTTGGTACTTTTTTGAGGTAACAAAACCGAAATTGCCAATGCAATCAACAGAATTGCAGCAACAGCCGATGAATACCGGATCCACAACATTCTGGATTTCCTGGCTTTTTCGTATAGATTTCTGTAAAAAATGGAAAGTTGTTCTTCTGTATTTTCTTTGGGCGTTTTTGAGGCATCCCAAATATCTTTAATTGAAATGTATTCCTTTTTATTTTCAGGAGATGTTTCCGTCCAGGTTTTTAATTCCTGAAGTTCAACTTCATTGCAATTTCCGTTCAGGAAACGGGCAATCATATTTTCTATGTATTCTCTGTCCTTCATTCGGTTTTTGGCATTTAATACTATCAACACAACTGAAGGAAAAAAACTACGTCAGGAAAATTACATTTTTTTAACTTTTATTTCACATTCTCACCTAAAAAATTCATATTCAATAGAATAAAGAATGTTTTCTTCAACATCTTTTCTTTTAAAGTCGAAAGTGCCCTGAAAATCCGGGTCTCAACTGTTCGTAATGGTATATTCAGTTTTTTAGCTATTTCCTGATTTTTCAAACCTTCGAAACGGCTAAGGAATATTATTTCCTTGTAAATATCAGGCAGTGAATCAATTGAATCGTTAATTTGTTTCAGATTTTCCTGCTCTATCAAAGACCTTTCGCCCGACTGATAATGAACAGCTTCCATTTCCAGCAATTGGATAGAAATTTCATTTTCGAACTTTTTCACCACTTTCAGGTGTTTTAAATAATTCAGGCAACTATTTTTTACAGCGCTGAAAAGGTAGGCTTTCACTAATTCATCGTTCTGCTTATATTTTCCGTTTTCCCAAATTGCGACAAATATGTTTTGGACAATATCCAGGGCCTCGCTTTCACTCTCTACATATTTCATTGAATAAAGCAAAAGCCGCTTGTGGTATTTACGAAACAGGTTGTCGAAATCGTTCATCTAAAATTGTAAAAATTGTAAATGTAAAGTAATAATAATAATTTCATATCTTTCAGGTTTCCAGATAACCATATTTTTGGAAAAAATTTCATCACGAGTTCATGTTTAATATCGCAAACAATGAAGACCAAAAAGAGAAAGATTACCGATCAAAACATGGAGAATCTTAAATACCTGAACATCTTCAGGCAATCACCCATTGCAACTAAATTGTACGATGCAAATGGGAAATTGGTAGATGCCAATCCTGCCTGCCTTGATATGTTTGGAGTTGAAAAACAAGAAAATTTAAAGAACTTAAATTTGTTTACAGATCAGAATTTGCCATTTCATGCAATTACTGATATACAGTCCGGGGAATCAGGCAAATATGAGTTTTTATTCGATTTTGATCTTGTTAAAGAAAAAAAATCTTTCGAAACAACCAAAGAGGGAAAATGCTACTTCGAATATTGTGTCAATCCAATACGGGAAGGAAATAAATTACTAACCGGATACATCATATTCGTAACAAAAATCACTGACCGGAAACATGCAGAAATGCTTCTTGAGAAACAGACCAGAGAATTAAGAGAACTCAATGCCACCAAAGATAAATTTTTGTCAATTATTGCTCACGACCTTAGAAATCCGTTTGGTGCAATCATTGGATTCGCCGATTTAATGCTGAAGAATTTCACTGAAATGGATGACGAAACCCTGCATAAAGGACTGACCACCATTGAAAGTGCAGCTAGCCAGGCTTATAAATTACTCGAAAACCTTTTAATATGGTCGCGAAACCAGACTGGCCTGTACAAATTCAAGCAGGAAGTGGTCAACTTGAAAAATCAAATTGTTCAGGCATTAAAAATGGCAGAAGGTAATGCGACAATTAAAGACATCAAAATATCATCTGCCATTGATGACGATTATTTCGTTTATGCTGACAAGGACATGATTGACACCGTGCTGCGAAACCTGATTTCGAATGCGATTAAATATACCCGCAACGGAGGTAAAGTAAAAGTCACAGCAAAAACAAATACAAATAACGTTGAAGTCACTGTTTCGGATAATGGAGTAGGAATACCGGACAATAAATTAAGTGCGATTTTCGAAATTGACAAACGTACAAATACCAATGGTACTGAGAATGAAGAAGGAACCGGACTTGGGCTCATTATTTGTAAAGACTTTCTGGCAAAAAACGGGGGCCAAATCTGGGTTGAAAGTACACAGAATAAAGGCAGCAAGTTTACCTTTAGTTTGCCAACGTATGAAAACTCTGATATATTTAATTAGAAGTATTGCTAAAAACACGAATGGGAACCTTCCGTTAGGAGAGTTCCCATTCACTTTTGGATAACCCGAAGGTTTTCCTGAGTGCCAGACTACGGTTATTACAACTGGCTGTTTAATCCGGCTTTTCAGCCATTTCTCCCAGCCCCGAACCATCTGTTAATGCCTGTTACAACATTATCTTCAGGTTGTTCGTTCGATTGTTTCTTTCGATCCAATCTTCACGAACGAAGTTTCAGGTAAGCCATCAGTTTCGACTGGCCTTGCGGTTTGTCTTGACAATGAAAAGCGGCTGATTATCCGGGGATAATCTTTCACTTCGGCTGATTTTCTGAAACCGGAGTTTCTTTCAATCTTTCACCTTCCTGAATCAACTTTTTGCTGAACGTAAAACGATCTTTCAAAGATTGACGGACGTTGAAAGCAAGCTTTCTGTCCAACTTCAGCTCTTTCCGAATGCAGATCCTAAGATCCGGATGATCTGGTTTTAAATCCGGTTAAAAATTCAATTCCATTTCCATTCGTTCCGGGCAGCTTTTTATCGCTCGTCTGATGAAATAAAAATACAACATCCGGAGTATATAAGTCAAGCATTTTGAGGGGTTTATACCAACCGGATATCATTCTATTTTATCAACAATTGTTGATAAAATTTTCTGGTTAATACTTGCCTTCACCATTAGGTCGCAGTATTAATAAACATAGTTTCATTAGAGATATTAACAAAAAAGACAATCAAATAAATGGTATTATTTAGCCCATTTTAAGGCCTTAAAAGATATAAAATCAACCAACCTTCAATTTGTGCAAGTACAAAAATGGCGAATTTGCAATATTTTAAAAGAAACTGATGAAAAGTAACACGTTCAGAAAGGTAACGATGCTTCCAATTATCAGCATCAAAACAGTAGTGGATTTTGTATTGACATACTTTCCCATCACCTCTTTAGAAGAGGTTAGGTAAATCTGCAAAAAAATGGTGAATGGAAGTTGAATGCTGAGAATCATTTGAGATAGAATGAGTGCCCTAAACGGATTACCGATGACAAAAATAAGCAACATTGCAGTAATTAGAGACAATGCGATTCCCAACCGGCTGTGGTTGTCGTTAATATCATAAGGTTCGCTAAATAAGCCGGAAAAAATACTTCCACCAGCCATTCCAGAAGTAATTGTACTTGCAATTCCGGCGAAGAGCAAAGCTATGGCAAACACCACACCGGCATTGTTGCCCAGCAATGGTCCCAACATCGATTGGGCCTGCTGCAATTCATCAACGTTTACACTTTTGGTGAAAAAAGTTGCTGCTGCCAAAATTATCATCGCACTGTTAATAGCCCATCCAATGAGCATAGAAACCAGTGTGTCAACAAATTCGTAATCAAGCTGCTTTTTAATCACCGCATC
>CAMDGL010000333.1 GCA_945897845.1 Chitinophaga pinensis
TCGCCATCCTGATAATTATTTACCAATGGCGACGAAACACGGTAATCGCGGATGTGCTGTGGGTTGCGGGCCATCAGGAATACGTCGCGGGTCATACCGCTCATGCGCCAGAAATCCTGGTCTTCCAGATAACTTCCGTCGCTCCAGCGATAAACTTCAACTGCCAGCGAATTGGTTCCTTTTTTCAGGAATTTCGTAATATTAAATTCAGCCGGAGTTTTGCTGTCTTCGCTGTATCCAACCATTTGTTCGTTTACCCAGACATACATGGCAGAACTTACCGCACCAAAATGCAGGATGATGTCCTGTCCTTTCCAGTTTTCAGGAATGGTAAATGTTCGCTTGTACGAACCTACCGGGTTGTAATGTTTTTGAATGGTTGGAGGGGTTGCTTCGTGCGGGTATTGCACGTTGACATAAATTGGCACATCAAATCCCTGCATTTCCCAGTTTCCCGGAACCTGAATGGTGGTCCAGTCTTCGGTATCGTAGTCGTCTTTGAAGAAATAGAACGGACGAACGTATGGAGTGTGGGAAAGTTTAAACTCCCAGGTTCCGTTCAGAGTTTGAACGAAAGGCGATTTCCAGATGTCGGTTTGCAACGCTTGTTCGGCGGTGGCATAAGGAATGAAATACGCACGTGGCGCTTCACGGTTTATTTCAGAAATGGCCGGGTTTTCCCAATCGTGCGGTGTCTTTTCCTCGAAAGTCACATTTTTGTATTTGCTCTTACACGAACTCGTTGCAAAGATTGCGACAAAACCTATTAATAATAAGTACTTCATAAATATTGATTTAAGTTAGATAATGGCTATGCTCCAATGCCCACCGGTAGGAACTGGTAGGCACGCAAAATTGAGAATTTTTCTTTGGATTGGCAAGTGAATCGTTCAGATTTGTATTCAGGGATAAAAGTTTGCTAATTTTGCCGCCTCAAATATTCGAATAATGAAACTTGAAATACATCCATCGGCGAAAGCTTTGATTTTTGATCTGGACGGAACCTTGTCGGATTCGCTGCCTGTACACATTGCCAGTTGGCATTCGGTGTGCGAAAAGTTGAATTGTACATTTGATGAACGCATTCTGGTTGAAATGACCGGAGCGCCGACCATCAGCTTTGCCGAGCGAATCAAAAGGGAGCAAAATCTGGAGATTGATGCGGAGGAATTGGTTGCGATGAAACAAAAGGAGTTCTGGAAAAATATCAACCAAATCAAACCACATGATGCGGTGATTGATTTGATGAAAAATGCTCACGGAATAATTCCGATGGCAGTGGGAACTGGTGCCAGCCGGCAAAGTGCAATGCTCCAGATGCAGGAATTGGAGATAGACCATTTGTTCGATTTTGTAGTAACTGCCGATGATGTTGACAGGCATAAACCGGAACCTGAAACATTTCTGAAATGTGCGGAGTTGATGGATGTCGAACCACAGTTTTGCCAGGTTTTTGAAGATGGAGAACTTGGAATGCAGGCTGCAATAACAGCAGGAATGTTGCTTACCGATGTCCGCCCGTTTGTGACTGATCCGTTTGCCGATACTGAAAATTGATATATAATATGGATCGTAGAGACGCACGATCGTAGAGACGCACGATCGAGCGTCTCTACAATTCCTTCATTTCTAACATAGTTATTCATGGCACAATTCTTCTCCGCTTTTCAATCCATCGGCCCGCTGTTTTTCGTCATTTTTGCCGGAATGATCGTTAGCCGCAATAAATCGGTTGACAACCGGTGGCTCGAAATTCTGAACAATTATGCCCTTTGGATAGGTTTTCCTGCCTTGATTCTTGTTGCTTTGTCGCGGTTGGAGTGGGACATGAATTTGTATGGCAGTTTGATTGGCTGGAATTCGGCGCGGATTGTTTTTTCTATGCTGATGGTTTTCCCGGTTTCCGCAATTCTGAAATTAAAGAATAGCACCCGCCGTACTTTGTTTCTGGCCGTTTCGTATGGAAATGTGGCGTATCTGGGGATTCCTGTTTTGAGGAGCGCTTTTGGCGATCAGATTTTGCCCGAGGCGACCATGATTTCGGCGGTTTATATTTTCTGGATGTTTACACTGGGAATTTTTCTGGTCGAATATTTTGGCGACCATAAAGTTCACCTGCGCGAACTCTTTGTTCGGTTAGTAACCAATCCATTGTTAATAGCTGTTTTTATCGGACTTTTTATCGCCGTCAATCATTTTCAACTTCCAAAAATTGTAATGTCGGGCCTCGATATTTTTGCCAATTCGGTCACAGCGGTTGTACTTTTTTCACTTGGATTGTTCATGGGAAAACAGCCCTTTGGCAAATTCAGTGAATGGTTGCCGGTGCTGGCTTTCAGTGTGGTAATTCTTTTTGTTCTGCCGTTTTTGTTTTTTCTGATTATGAAGCCATTTGCCGATTTGCAGTTAAGCCGTGCATGGATTTTGGAAGCTGCTATGCCAATGGGACTTACCGCCTATGCGCTTTGCCTGAAGTATGAATTAAATACGGAATTTGCATCGCGGGCAGTTGTATTAAGTACTTTGCTCGCTCTGTTAAGCTTGCCTTTTTGGTTGGTCTTCCTGAATTAAAAACTGTTGGATTTCCTTTTCAATCTGGTATTTGCTGATCTCTTTGCCAATAAAAACCAGAATATTTTCAAGAGGAGCATATGGATTGTGCACTGAACCTTCAGAAATTGATACCATTCCTCCAACCGATTGTACAATTCCGATCAACGGATTGTTTACGAAATTTACCATTCCTTTTATCCTGAAAATATCTTTTTTGTGCAGCGATGCAAAATATTTGAACCAATCGCGAAAAAGTATTTCATTAATATATCCGCCAAACCGGATGGTAAAACTGTGAAATTCGCCATTTTCGGGTTCGCAGTAGAAAGGTTTCCGTAATTTTTTAACAAACTCGTCCTGTAAATCTGGCTGCAATTGGTACAAATGCAGCGATTCCGCACGGGCATAATCGGTTTCGGTTACAATGGCCGTTTTATTGAGTGCTGCTAATTTTTTGCGGATATTGGCCAGTGTTCTGGAATCTGCATTGCTGGCTTTGTTCAGAATGATCATATCGCTAAGGATGATCTGTTTTTGCTGTTCAGGACTGGCTATGTGTTCAGGAAAATTGACAGCATCAACCAGGCAAATCGTTCCGCTTAGCTCAAATAAACGGTTTAGCTCAGCATCCTGAAAAAACGGTTCTATGATCGGGCCGGGATCGGCAATCCCTGTGGTTTCAATAATTAATTGTTCCAGATGATCGTGTTTTTTTATCAGTTCCTGAAGTGTCATCGCGAATTCATTGAAAATGGTGCAACAAATACAGCCATTGTTCAATTCAATGATGCTTTCGGGGCTATAGTCGGCTATTAATCTGGAATCGATGGAAATATCCCCGAATTCGTTTTCGATCAGACCAATTTTAACTCCTTCGTTTTGCGCCAAAAGGTTATTGATAAAGGTTGTTTTTCCGGCTCCAAGGAATCCGGTAACTATTAAAACTGGTATTTTAGGTTTTACTGGCAAAATAATACTTTTAAAATTAAAACTTATTCCTGGCGTTTAAGATTTATTCACTAAAGTTAAACCATTTCACTATAATTATCAATTCAATATTAATGGATTTTCTCTTTACCGATGTTTTATTAAACAGCTAATAAAACGGAAAAAGTAATGAAAAAGTGGTGCATTTATGATCAGAAATATTTATCTTATAAATATTGTAATTTAGAACAGAAGATGGCCAATTTTGTTGTGTTTGTTCTCCAGTACTTATATTTCCAGGTAATTCCATTTTTAATGATCAATGTCATTCCCTGCCCGTTACTGGCAGTCGTCCAAAAAGATAAGGGTAATTCCTGAATTTCAAAACAGAAAGCCCTGTTCCATTGTTATTGCTGTTCTTTTGGATCGCACCTTTTTCCAAAACTTAAAAATAGTATCTGTAAATTAATTTGAATGAAGATAATGACAATAATAGTATCATTAATAACAGTATTTGCAATGTCAGTTTACCTGTTTAAGCAGAAGCCGGGTTTTGGGAAAGCACCTTCCGGAGACCGTTTAAAACGCATCCATGAATCACCCAACTACAGTGACGGGCAGTTTCAGAACCTGAGTTTTACTCCCACTTTTGCTGAAGATGTAACGAAATGGGAAATGATCAGGGATGGGATTTTCAAGGTAAATAAACGGAAAAAGCCGGTTGGCATTTTACCGTCAAAAAAGACCCATCTTCAAAATTTAGATCCTGATAAGGATGTGTTGGTTTGGTTCGGGCATTCGTCATATTTTATGCAGATTGACGGTAAAAAGATTCTGGTTGATCCGGTTTTTAGCGGTCATGCTTCACCTTTTTCGTTTATGGTGAAAAGCTTTGAGGGAAGCGATATTTATACTCCAGACGATTTTCCAGCAATAGATTACCTTTTTATTACGCATGATCACTGGGATCATCTGGATTACAAAACGGTACTGAAACTGAAGCCGAAAGTTGGGAAGATAATTACCAGCTTGGGCACCGGAGCACATCTCGAACATTGGGGATTTTCTCCGGAACAAATCATCGAAAAAGATTGGAACGAATCTGCTGTTCTTGATCCCGGTTTTGTAATCACAGCAACTCCGGGGCGGCATTTCTCCGGAAGGGGTTTCAAGCGCAACCAGGCAATTTGGGCTTCATTTGTGTTGCAAACACCTTCGAAAAAAATTTTCATCGGTGGCGATTCGGGTTACGATACCCATTTTGAAAAAATAGGAATGGAACATGGTCCGTTCGATCTGGCTTTGCTCGAATGCGGCCA
>CAMDGL010000334.1 GCA_945897845.1 Chitinophaga pinensis
AAACACGAAGGTGCTATGTTTGAAAAATGAGAAGCATAAGCTAAAATTCTTAATTTAGTTAGCGACAAAACTAATTATTAATTAACAATCAAGCTTATGCGAACCGAAATTACAAAAGATTCATTCAAAGACCAATCATTTTATGTTGGAATTGATGTTCACAAAAAAAGTTGGCAAGTGACTATTCTGGGCGAACAATACGAACACAAAACGATGAGTCAGAATCCTGACCCTGATTTGTTGGCAGCATATCTTAACCGGAACTTTCCGGGAGGAAATTATCATGCTGTATATGAAGCTGGGTTCAGCGGTTTTGAGTCCTGTCGGAAATTGAATCAACTGGGAGTTAATTGTCTGGTTATCCACCCAGCCGATGTGCCTACAAGTGAAAAGGAAAAGCTTCAAAAGACAGATAAATCAGACAGCCGAAAATTGGCCAGGTCATTACGGAGCAATGAATTTGAAGCCATTCATTTACCTGATCCTGAATTAGAAGCAGATCGTGCATTGGTCCGACAGCGATTCCGGTTAGTAAAAGATGTAGGCAGGACCAAGAATAGGGTGAAATCTCTGCTTTCCCAATTTGGCATTGCAATTCCTGATCGTTTCACTGCATCCCAAACCCGGCACTGGTCTAAAGTATATATCAACTGGCTGAAAGGGCTTGCGATAGACAGGCTGAGTTTAAGGCAGGTTCTGGACAATTATATTTCCATCGGAGAAAGCCAAAGAAAAGATTTATTGCTGGTTAACAAACAAGTACGTGATTTATCTTTGACAGCAGGGTACAAGAACAACTACATCCTTCTGTTAAGCGTACCAGGCATCGGATTGATGACAGCCATGACTTTTTTAGTCCAGATAGGAGATGTTGGACGGTTTGATCAGCTTGATGATTTATGTAATTACATCGGGCTTGTTCCCAAAATGTATGGTTCGGGCGAAAAGATGCAGGTAGGAAAAATGATAAAACGAGGAAGGAAAGAGCTCAAGATAATGTTAATAGAAGCATCATGGGAAGCGATAAGAAAAGATCCGGCTTTAATGTTAAAGTTCAACGAACTGAGTAAAAGGATGCATAAGAACAAAGCTATTGTAAGGATTGCAAGAAAAATGTTGAGCCGGATACGTTTTGTGCTTCAGAACAAGCAATCTTACGAATTGAGCGTTGTAAAATAAAAAGTTGATGAAATTATACTTCAAAACCTTGAAAAATTGGATGGGGGATCAAACGGTGTTTTGTGACTGCAGCACCTGTAAAAAGGAAGACCGCTACACGAAGACTACGTCCCCTTCATCTTTAAAATGAAAAACACATTGCGGCTGGAATCAGACCGCTGATAGAAGATTGATTAAAGAGGTAATTTGAAAAAAAATCAATTAGAAACGAAGAAAAAGCAATAGAAGTCGCTCCTTTTTCTCTTTAAAAAGCAAAGGTAGTTCAATTCAAGAACCCGTCAAGGCTATATAAACTCCGCTTCGCTCCGGCCTTGACCGAACCTTGCATTGAACTGTTATGGGCTTTACAAAGAGAAAAAAAGGAAAAGATTGACAATTTTAGCAATAATTCTTGTTTTTCAACATAGAAGTACACTAAGGTTTCACAAAGGACACAAAAATAGTTCTTAGTGTTCTTGGTGTTTTTACTTCTAGTACTTTGTGTTTCAATTTTATTCAACCATTTCGTGTAATTTCATTACAGTTTTCCAGTTTCGGGTGGTTGCCGAAACTTTCAGTTTTGACTCGAAAAACGGATTGGTCAGCTTCGATGTTCCATATCCGGCAGAGCAGAAAATAAACACATCTTTGCCGATGATTTCATATCGATCAGGCATAAACTGAAACAGTTTAATTTTCTCCAGCAATTCCTGCGAAGGAACTTCCTTCAAACAAGTGAGATGCAAACGGTCGATATCAACATCTTTTTCCTTCCAGAACGGGTTATTCACAATTGATTTGACCCATTCATCGGCTGTCCGAATAATCACCGGAACATCAAAACCAAAAGTTTCAATAATTGCCTGCTCAATTTTCACTTCCAAATCAGCATTTGACAACTTTAAATCCGACTCAAAAACAACATTTCCACTTTGAATGTAGGTTTCCACCTTCAAAAAACCCAGACCGTCATAGAGACTCTTCAAGTCCTTCATCAGGATTTTCCGGTTCCCACCCACATTGATTCCGCGAAGTATAGAGATGTATTTAGCCATTGATTTTTATTATTTGCACCATTTCCGTTAGCTAAAGCCGAACGGCAAAGGATAACGCTTTACAATTCAAGATTCGGAACTCGTAACACGAAGCCCGGAACTCTCTTTCAACTTCCCTTCGCTCAATGTATAAATCCGATCCATTTTCTTTGCAACATCCATTGAATGTGTCACCACAATCAGGGTAACTCTTTCTTCCTGATTCAGTTCAACCAGCAAATCGGTCAGGTTAAAAGCTGATTTCTGATCAAGAGCGCCGGTTGGTTCATCAGCCAAAATCAGTCCAGGACGGTTGATCAATGCCCTTGCAACCGCAGTGCGCTGACATTCCCCACCCGACAATTCCGAAGGTTTTTGATGGGCAACTTCCGAAAGCCCCATCCGGGATATCAATTTCTGAGCACGTTCGAGTGTTTCTTTTCCCTGAAGCTTTTTGTCTGTCAGTGTTGGTAAAAGGATGTTTTCGAGCAAGGTCAGTTGCGGCAAAAGGTGGTGCATCTGGAATACAAATCCGATTTTTTCGTTGCGGAATGCTGCCAGTTGCTGTTCTGAGAAAACCGATAGATCCTGTTTTTCGAAGTACATTTTGCCTGAATCAGGTCGATCCAAAGTTCCGATCAGGTTCAGTAAAGTGGTTTTGCCAGAACCTGATGGCCCGACAATCGCTATCCGTTCTCCGGCTGCAATTTCCAGATCAAGCTGATCGAGGATCGTACGATCTTTTGTGTAGGATTTGGTTACTTTTTCGAGTTTAAGAAGCATATTGAATTCTAATCAAAATTGTGTTTACTATTAAACCCATCATAGGATTACGTTTCTCTTCATCCTATGCTTTTACAATTCGGGGCTTTGCCCCTTTAGTCCTGAAAGGACGACCTGTTAAAGCAAAGGGTGGTTCGTCGAAAGACGAAAAGCCCTTTGGTTGCGAAATTGTCAATTCTTTTTCAAAACACCTTCATACACCGTAACCATCTTTTTGGCTTGTGCATGAATATCGAAATGCGCTTTCACACCGGCAATTCCGGCGGCGCTTAATTCCTGAAGGCGGGCATCATCGGAAATGAGTTCACCAAGGGCTTTCGCCAATAATTCCGGTTTATTTTCGCCGTAAACGACTCCTCCACCGCTGATTTCAATTACTTCGGGAAAAGCGCCCAAAGCAGGCTGAACCATAGGAATTCCGGAGGCCATCGCCTCGAGCATATATAAGCCGAAAGCCTCGCCATTCAGCACCGGAACCGAAATCAGGCGCACCGAATCGAAAAATTTCTGACGCTCTTCACCTTCAAATTCATCGACCCAAAACACATCGGTTACCAATCCGGCTTTAGAGATTTTTTTCTTTTGTTCCTTGATAAAATTTAGGTCATCGCCCGTTTTTCCACCAGTAATTTTAAGCTGAACAGCTGAATACTTCGGATCTTTCCGGAGTAAAATAAAGGCATCAACCAAAACAGCCAAACCATTTTCTTCGCACATCCGCGAAAGGTAGCCAATCATTGGTCCCTTTTCAGCAATCGGTTTTGGCGAATAATCTGCTGTATCAACTCCCAAATGAACGGTTTGCATTTTGCTTTCAGAAATTGTCATGCGCTGATGTATTTCCGAAGCAAAATAATTGCTGACGGGAATAAAAACATCCACATCGCGGCCTCGTTCACTCATCAAATCCCACACTTCTTTTCTGAAATGATCTTCCATTGCGTCCACCCATACATCTTCGTCCTGAAGCGAGCAAATTACCGTGATGTTCATCCTTTGTTTAATCCGGTGCGCCAACCCCAGCAGCAGTGCGTTTGAGAGATGAACCACATCGGGTTTGGCCTCATCAGCTAACCAATCTACCAGTCGTTCCAGTTCTTCTTTTTGGCCACCATCTTCGCCAAGCAACATCGAAATGGTCATGCCTTCCAGACCTTTGGCACGGGTTGAACCGGCTTTTCGGGCAGCCATTTCCAGCACACTTTTCGAGTCAAGTGCATGTTCAACAAAAGAAGGCATGTGTCTAAAAATCGGGAATTGCTGCTTGAGGTAAAGGTTCACTGCCCCATAAAAAACAGGAACTTCATCCAGATCGTGAGCATCATCAAAAATAGGCAGATACAACGGCACCTTGATGGTATCGTGCCCCAAATCCTTCAAAGCCCTGACAAATTTGCTGTCACGCATGCAGTTTCCGCAGTAGAAACTACCACCCGAACCCGGTATAATGTGAGCGATTTTCATACGTGAATAATTTGTTTTTTAATTGTCGTATGGAACTCGCATGTCGATATTCTCATATTCTTGGATGTAAATAATTTACATGCTCGTTTCATATCGTAAGAATGAATGAATTACATCTGTTAAAAAGCTGCTGGTTTAGGCTTCCGGCAATCGGCAAAGAAGCCTGGAGCTAGCGGCTAGTTGCTAGCTGCCAAAAATATAAATCCGTCCGTCGCCTGCACCAACCACAATCTTTCCTGAAACGACTGCCGGATTTCCAATGATCGGACTACCTAATTCATATTTCCAAAGTTCTGTCCCGGTTTTCACATCATGAATATACAACATTCCATCCATGGTTCCGGTAA
>CAMDGL010000335.1 GCA_945897845.1 Chitinophaga pinensis
ATCATCCAGTCGGTACAAACCACGCCCTCGTAACCATATTTGCCACGAAGCAAATCGGTAATCAGGTATTTATTATAGGCGTTGCCCACATTTTCGCCATTCACAGTATCCTGATTGTACGAAATCGTGTAATAAGGCATCACTGCCGAAGCCATTTTAGTTGCTCCTTCAAGTTTGAAAGCCCCTTCAGTAAAAGGTTTCAGATGATCATTCAGATTTTGGCCCGGGTAAACGGCGTAGGCTCCATAGCCAAAATGGCCATCGCGGCCACCTTCTTCCGGTCCACCACCCGGCCAGTGTTTCACCATTGCATTTACACTTTTGTAGCCCCAGCCACCCGAAATTTCGGCAGGTCCGGCTGAAGTTTGGAAACCATCGACATAAGCCCTGGCCATATCGGTAGCGAGGTTTGGATCTTCACCCATGGTTCCGTCGAAACGGCTCCAACGGGGTTCTGTACCCAAATCAATTTGGGGTGAAAGCGCTGTTGCAATTCCCAATGCACGGTATTCGGCAGCCGCAATTCCGCCAAACTGTTTCATCAACTGCGGATCAAAGGAAGCAGCGATTCCAAGAGAACCCGGCCACATCGAGATTTTACCACCAGCTCCGGCATTAAATTCGGCATACGCATCGCTTCCGTGGCGAGGATCGGAGCTGTTGTTGGCCGGAATTCCCAAACCGATTCCTTCGACCAAAGCCTGCGCATTGTTGTTCCACTGAGCTGAAATTGCAGGACTTTCCACAGAAGTAATCAGCACATGCCGCAAGTTATCTTCGGTTAAAAATTTCTTCTGCTGATCAGATAAATCGCTGGCATTCGCACCACTTTCCTTGAAAGGTTTGTTGTTGTATGTTCCGCCAAACGGGCCATTGCTGCCAGCCGGAATTGACTGATGCCCACTGTACAACATAAGTCCGTAAATTTGCTCAACCGACATTTTTGTAGCCAGATCCTTTGCCCGTTCTTCAACCGGCAAGCGCCAGTCTTCGTATGAATCGAGCGTTCCGTTTTTGTTCAGGTCTTTAAAAGCAAAGCGGTCAACAGTCAGAATTTGTACTCCTGACGTGGGTGAATAGCCTAAGGTTTGGCCACCTTCGTTGCTGATCAGCTTGAAAGTTTCTTTATCGGTTTCAGTCCATTTTGGCTTGCAACCAAAGCCGGCGCTTATGGATGCAATAATTACTAAAGCATAAAGTTTGGTTAGGTTTTTCATGAATGTAATAATTTAGAAGCCCCCTCCAAACCTCCCCAAAAAAGGGAGGTTTAAAAAACGGCTAGTTCTGAACTTTTTATAAAATTATTTTGAAACCGGTTTATTAATTTCGCGTGATGTTGCCAATGATTCGATCTATTTTAAATGTTCAGGATCGTACACAATCGTTGCTCCGCCAAGCGTTACCATCATTGGGTTTTCGCTTCCAATGGAAACTTTCTGAGGATGTGGTTTGGCTTCGGGTGCTGTTCCGCTCACGAGCGCTTCTGCCAGTGTTCGCATTTCTGTAATGTACGCTTTGTCATAAGCTTTTTTGACGTATGGATAATGGCCGCAGTAAATTTTGGTGATTCCAACGTCCATCAGGTTTTCCATTTTTTTGCATGATTCGATGTAAGTTTTCATTGGAGCGTAAGGCCGAAGTTGCAGCCAAACTTGTCCTGAACCGAAAGCATCGCCGGAGTAGCAGGTTCCGGCTTTTCTGTCGAGCAAGACAATAGAACCCGGAGTGTGCGCCGGCATGTGGCTCACTTCGATTTTCTTTCCACCCAGGTCAAACACATCGCCATCTTTGACAAAATGAACTTTTCCTTTGTAGGTTTTGCCAAGTAAAACCGTATCGGCTGCATGAAGATAAATCTCTTCAAAATATCCGATGTTGCCATCATGATCGCCGTGGGCATGAGTGATAACCACATACAAAGGTTTTTGGGTAATTTTACGAATTACTTCATCCAGTTTTTCGCATTTGGTTCCGGTATCGATCAGCAGGGCCTTTTCGGTACCTTCAATGAGATACATGGTGGTTTTGTCGGTAGTTTCAACTACCCACATGTTCTTTTCAAGCTTAGTAATCGTGAGATCTTTGTTCTTGAACACTTCCTGTGCAGAAGTAAAAATCACTGAAATCAGAATCAGGAATAAAACAAGGTTAGTTTTTAAGTTCATCGTTTTAAAATTTAGGTCATTTGAAATCAGGAAAAGAAAAAGGTCAACAGGAATGATACTTTGCAATGCTGATTTCCCAAAGACATTTGACATTTTTTCTATTTGAATAAAAGAGGAGTGATTTGCGACAAATACACCCGCCAGTTGGTCCATGTATGGCCGCCTTCGGTTTCAACATAAGTGTATTTCATTCCCATTTTGTCGAGTTTATCGCGGTATTCGGTAACATTTTTATATAGGAAATCGGTTTTGCCAATTCCAATCCAATAAAGTTTGTAGCCATTCTTCATCTGCGCCTCCAGGGTTTTATCAATGTTTTCATACACTTTTGAAGTTACATTTTCATTGGGAATAATGGCTGCCGAAAACAAACCCACATAGTCGAACGTATTTGGATAATATCTTGAAATATGCAGCGAATGATAACCTCCCATCGACAAACCCGCAATGGCACGGCCCGATTTTTCAGCTTTCACGCGGTAGTTGCTTTCAACGAATTTGATCACATCAGGAAAAGTTTCTTCAAACTTACCGTCCATGGTATGTTCCATCTGCATGGTTGGTTTAGTGAATCCCAGACTTGATTCGCCGGGAGCAGCTTTCTGCGCCACATTTCCGTTGGTCATTACCACAATCATCGGTTTTGCTTTTCCCTGTGCAATCAGGTTGTCCAGAATTTGGGAGGTGCGTCCTAGAGCAATCCAGGCTTCTTCGTCGCCACCCATTCCGTGCAATAAATAAAGTACCGGGTATTTCTCCAGGCTGGTTTCATAGCCTGCAGGAGTGTATATAGTTACACGGCGTGGCATCTCATTCCCGGGAGAATCGTACCAGCGGCGGGTTACCGAGCCGTGAAGAACTTTATTTACCTGGTACAAATCGGCTTTGCCACCGCCAACAATAAACACGTTGAACACCGAAGCCACATCGCGAATAATGTAAACGTTGTTCGGATCGGTGGTTTTAAAGCCATCAACAATGACGGTGTAGGAATATAAATCAGATTCAAGCGGCTGAGAGTTAAACGTCCAGATTCCTTTTTCGTCTTTCTTCAGATTTGCCTTTCCGGGAACATCCATTACGCCCCATTGGGTTTTCATTTTTGCAGGTGGCAAAAAGTCGCCGGTAATTTGTACTGAATCTGCTGCAGGAGCCTGAATGCGGAAGGTGACTGTATGATCGGGTTTTACTTCCGGAGAAATAATTGAGGCAGCTCCCCAAAGTGCCTGCTGGGCAAAAGTGTTTATGTTTGTCATTACCAATAATGCAATGATGAATAGAAGTTGCTTTTTCATATAAAAGTATTATTTAACGAATGATGAATTGTTTAAATAGTCAAAACATTGTTTAACTCCCTCAAATTGTGTCATGTCTGCTTTAATCTTTTCTATTTCAACAAAGTATTCACTCAATCCGTTGGAATACGCTTTTTTGAAGATGTTTTCGAAATTCATCATTCCCGACTGACCCAAAACCGAACGGTCTTTGATATGCAGAGCCGGGAAGCGGGTTGGGTACTTTTCGAAATATTCCAGCGGATCCATCTGTCCCATCACCGTCCAGTAAACGTCCATTTCAAAAAACACCAGTTTTGGATCCGTTCCTGCCAGCAACAAATCATAAATAATATCGCCAAATGGTATGAACGAAGCAAACGGGCCTGATGGCGGAGTTTCGCCAGGTTTTGCAATCCGTTTAAACTCCATGTTGTGGTTGTGATAGCCCCAATTAATCCCTGCGGCTTTTGAGATTTCGCCGGCATTGTTGAACACTTCGCACACCAATTTGGCTTCGTTGTGGCTTTCAATTGAAGGCATCATCGGCTGAACCAGTGATTTAACGCCCAGTTTCACATGATCCTCAACGGCTTGCTTCCAGAAATCGGAAATTTTGCCCGCATTTTCACTGGTGAATTTTCGTTCCGGCGGATTCACATGCGAACTGGTAATTTTCAATCCGGCATCGTCAACAATTTTTCGATATTCGCCCACTTCGTATTGTCCCATTTTACGGTTGCCATAACCGGCCAGTTCAATTGTACTGTAACCGATTTCAGCTATTCTTTTCATTCCTGAAGGAACATTGTCGGTAAGTTCTTTCCCAAGAGAATAGATCTGCAAACCGATTGATTTTTTTGCTGCAATCGCCGGGGCATTTTTGGTTGAAGCCAGCACCGGAGCCACGCTTCCGGCCATCAAACCACCAACGGTTAGTAAAGATAATTTTTTCAGAAAATCACGTTTTGTTTCCATTATTTTTTAGGTTTATATTTTAATGTGTTTAATTGACACAATGATAGTTTTTTCTGACGGTAATCAAAAATAAATCGTTTACTTTTGTTGCAAAACATAGAAGCCGGTGAATCAGGATTCAAAATTTCAGAAGGAAAAGTATCTAAACCACATTTCGTTGGATTGTGTGGTCTTTGGCTTTCATGATAACCAGTTGAAGGTATTGTTGTTGAGAATGAAATTCACGAAAGAGTGGGCGCTGCCGGGCGGGTTTGTGAAAGAAGATGAATCGCTTGAAACTGCAGCGACCCGGATTTTGAAGGAACGTACCGGCCTGGACCAAATATTCCTGAAACAATTCAAGGTTTTCAGCGATCCGCA
>CAMDGL010000336.1 GCA_945897845.1 Chitinophaga pinensis
CATCCGAATGCCCTTAAGTTTGAAGCGCTGGATAAAAATGGGAAATCCACCGATTCATGGACGGTTTACAGCATTGGCGGCGGCGCTATTATTGACGACCAAACCGAACTTGAAACCAAAAATATGTATCCGCTCAATAAACTGGACGATATTTTGAACTGGTGCCACGAAAACGGCAAGCAACTCTGGGAATTTGTGGAAGACCAGGAAGGACCTGAAATATGGGATTTTCTGGGCGAAGTCTGGAAAGTGATGGACGATGCCATTGCCCGTGGCCTGAAAAAGGAAGGTACATTGCCGGGAGGTTTGATGCTTCCGCGAAAATCGAGTTCCTTTAACCTGAAAGCACAGAATTTTAGCGGACCATTCAAAAAACGGTCGAAACTGTTTGCTTATGCGCTGGCCGTTTCAGAAGAAAATGCTTCGGGCGGACTGATCGTGGCTGCCCCAACCTGCGGCGCCTGCGGGGTAATTCCGGCAGTAATGAAACATTATCAGAAAGTATATGGTGCTGATTTACAGCAGATTTACAAAGCGCTGGCAACAGCGGGATTAATTGGAAATCTGGTGAAACACAATGCATCTATTTCAGGCGCTGAAGTTGGTTGTCAGGGCGAAATTGGAACAGCCTGCGCGATGGCTTCAGCAGCGGCCAATCAGTTGATGGGCGGTACCATCAACCAGATTGAATATGCTGCGGAAATGGGTATCGAACATCATCTCGGGCTGACCTGCGACCCTGTGGCAGGATTGGTTCAAATTCCGTGCATCGAGCGAAATGCCTTTGCAGCCGAACGTGCGCTGGCTCACAACACCTACGCGCTGATGTCAGATGGACGCCACCGTATCAGTTTCGATCAGGTGGTTGAAACGATGTACAAAACCGGTAAAGATTTGTCGAATTACTACAAAGAAACCAGCAAGGCAGGTTTGGCGCTGTTCACTGCAATGCCGAAATGTTAATTGCATCAGTCTAAAAAATCAGAAATTTTAAAATGGGTTTCTGGTTGATTGTATTTATCCTCACTCCAACGTTTAGGATTATTCAAAATATATTGCCTGATTTTCCAATATTCATTTTCATCCCTGATAATGTGATCGTGAAATCGTGATTGCCAGGTAAAATCGGAATGAATTTTATGACAATAAAATGATGTTTTCCCTTTATACCATCGGATGGCGCGCGATAAATTATCGAATAACATAGGATTATTTTTGCCGGTAATTCCACCGGGATATTTATTTTCTGTAGAGACGCGATTTATCGCGTCTGATTGATTTGCGGCGTCTGATTGATTTATCGCGTCTGATTGATTTGCGGCGTCAGATTGATTCGAGGCATCTGATTTCACATCATCTAATTGATTCGCTTCATCTGATTTAACCGAATCCCAATTGGGATTTGTATCAGAGACGCGATCAATCGCGTCTCTACCCGGATCATTCGTTTTATCAATCACCAGAATTCCATGAATGTGGTTCGGCATTATCACAAAAACATCCAATTTAATAAACGAAAAATGGTCGGGAATTTCCATCCAATTTTGATGGGCTATTTTACCCATTTCTGACAAATACATGATATCATTCTGAATTTCGCCAAAATAGTGTTCGCGACCTCCGGTGCAAATGGTCACAAAATAGGCTGCATTATTCCCGTAATCCCACCATTCTGCACGTGCAGAAGGAATGCGGTAAATATCCTGAAATTTGTCGGACATAGGTGTATCGGTTTACGTAGAGACGCGATTTATCGCGTCTAAAATATAAATATACATGTAAATCAGACGCGATAAATCGCGTCTCTACAACCCTAATTAAATTGCCTGAAATAATTGACCAGTTTGTCGGTCATTTGATTGAAAATGGGTTTCGTAAACAGCACAAACATATCCTGCGAGGCGGGCGGCATGATCATTTTGTTGTTCAGAATGGCAATTTGTTCTTTATCGAGCACCTCGTTGTCGCCAACAAAAATTCCGTATTTGTTTTGCCAGGTAAATTGTCCGGGAATTTTATCGGTGAAAAGTATTTTTTGTGACTGATATTCAACCGATTTCAGTTCCAGCAATCCACCCGAGGCAACCTGATCGGTCAGTATTTTAATTTTGCCTTTTTTAGTCACAGTTCTGGTTCTTGTGGCTGTTGAATCTTTCGATATTTTCACCTGATATTTTTCTTCCACCTGTCGCGAAAGTTCTTTTTCTTCCTCTAAATGTTGTGGACGATCGATGAAAAAGTCGTAGAAACCCATCTGCAAAACCATGTCCGGATATTTTAACCTCATTTTTTCAGCCTCTTCAGGAGAAAAGAAGTGTACAAAATCCTTTTCCTGAAACTGTTGATTGAGCATCTGGAAAACATTGTCGTAAAAGAACTGTGCCGAATATTCGTATTTTCCGTTAACCGGAATCTGTTCGACCACCACTTTCAAAGTGGCTTTGTCTTTCGATTCCAGCATTTTCTGTTTTGTATCCTTGAAACCGCGCACCAGTCCGTCTGCATTTTGAAAATGAAAATATGCTTGTTTCGCGTCTTCACGTGTTTTCCGGCTTAGCGCGTCCAATCCGGCTTCATAGAATTCCTGTGCAGCACGGTTTTGTACATCAGCCATTTCCGAAGTATAAGTTTTAATGGAAGTTATCAGATTTCGGGCAGCCGGAATGCGCCTGATTTCGTCTGACATACGGTTAACTGTTTGCATAATTTCAAGTGTCCGTTTCCACCTGAACGGATCGTTACTTGTTAAAACCTGGTCAATCTCTTCCTGATAAAAAGCCACTGCCATTGGGTATCCTTCGCGTACAACCTGCATGGCTTTGCGGTTATCCGGATCGCTGCCCAACCGATTGGCTGCTTTCATTATCGCATCGTAATAATCGCCGCGCTGCAACGATTTTTTTCCTGTTGAACAAGAATTCAGGAGTAATAAACCAGTTAAAATAAAGAGTAAATATTTTCGCATAAAATTGATATTTATTGATATTCTTAAATTGATTCTTTTCAGTCTTTCCAAAAAACTCACCAAATATACGACAATTTTATCCCCTGATAATTATTGTTTCCAAAGGGTATGACGGTGAGTTTCGAATCGGAAGAGCGATGGCTGACAAAATTACCAACCAGTGTTCCGATTGCAGCCCCGGCAACTACATCGCTCAGCCAGTGTTTGTTGTCGTATATTCTTGATAATCCGGCCAATGACGCAACCGTATAGGCTGTGATTGGGATCCATTTGCTATCCCGGTATTGGGTTGCAATTACCGACGCAACCGCAAACGACGCGGTGGTGTGCCCCGAAGGAAAACTGGTTCCATTAAACGGGCCTTTAAATGTATAAGGTCCGTCGCCCTGCCAGTTATCGGGACGTTGCCGCCCCACCAAAGTTTTAGGAATCCGGGTAACCAGACTTGCCAAAGCAAAACTCTCCAAAGCAATCAAGGCGGTGCTAACACATCGTTCCTTTTTTGTAAGCAATCCATACGTAAATATTCCTGAAATCAAGAGAATACTGTGCTCAGCACCAAAGTGTTCCAGGAAATTTGCGGAGATATATGTTTCCGTTTTATTTTTGTGGGCTTGAAAATAATCTTTAACAGACTGATCGGCAAGCGTTAAACCGGCAGTTCCTGAAATAATTATGCCCAACTTCAGCCAGTCGCCTTGTTGCCATCGGGTAGGGGAGGTGACAATTCCTTTTGTGTCGGTCCAGTATTTTTTGAAATAATATTTATTAAAACGAACGGTGTCGATTTGTGCAAAAACGACATTCGAAAGCATAATCAGGAGCAGCAATAAAATTCCTTTGTTCTGAAGTTTATTTATCATCAACGTTGCTTATTTACTGTAATTTACTATTCATAAACACTGCGCCTGATCACTGATCACTGAACACTTTTATCACAGTCTTTCCAACCTTTTCGCTTCATCCCAAATTTCGTTCATTTCATCCAGGCTCATCTTTTTCAGATCTTTCCCTTTCTGAAGTGTCTGTGTTTCGAGGTAATGAAAACGACTGATGAATTTCAGGTTGGTACGTTCCAGTGCTGTCTCCGGATCGATTCCATACAAACGGGCGGCATTTACCATGGCAAAAAACAGGTCGCCAAATTCGCCTTCGATTTTATCCTGATCAACCTGATCGATCTCGACGCTCAACTCATTGATTTCTTCCTTCACTTTGTCCCATACCTGTTCGCGGTATTCCCAGTCGAACCCAACGCCGCTGGCTTTTTCCTGAATACGGTTTGCTTTAATCAAAGCAGGCATTGCAGCCGGAACACCTTCCAGAACGCGTGTGTTTCCACCTTTTTCTTTCAGTTTGAGCGTTTCCCAGTTTTGTTCCACTTCGCGTGCGTTGGCCACATCCACTTTGCCAAATACATGCGGATGGCGGTAAACAAGCTTTTCGTTGATTGAGTTCAGCACATCAGTCATATCGAAAGCACCTTTTTCTGATCCGATTTTGGCATAAAAAACAATGTGGAGCATCAAATCGCCCAACTCTTTTTTGATGCCGTTTAGATCATTGTTCAGGATGGCATCGGCCAGTTCGTATGTTTCTTCGATGGTAAGTTTCCGGAGCGATTCGAGTGTTTGCTCTTTGTCCCACGGACATTTTTCGCGCAACTCGTCCATAATTTCCAGCAGGCGGGCAAAGGCATTTAATTTATCGTTCATTTTAATTTTTTAGCAATGAAGCCCAAAATTAAAACCTTTATTCAGAAATGGAAGTTTTATCTGATAACAGTTTGCGAAATCT
>CAMDGL010000337.1 GCA_945897845.1 Chitinophaga pinensis
CGTTTGGTGGTAATAATAATAACACCATTGGCGCCCTTTACACCATAAACGGCAGTTGCTGAGGCATCTTTCAAAATATTAATTGACTCAATTTCATTCGGGTCGATCTTGGCAAATTCGGCACGAACAATTCCATCAACGACGAACAAAGGGGAAGCATTGTTCCAGGTAGCCCGGCCACGAACATAAATATCAGCCACATCGCCACCAATTTCTCCTGAACTCTGCACCACCTGAATACCTGACAGCTTTCCGGCCAGTGATTGTGAAATGTTTGAAACAGGAGTAGTGACAAGTGTTTTGTTGTTAATAGACGAAATAGATCCAATGATGGATTCTTTCCTTTGTAAACCATAGCCAACCACCATCACTTCACCCAGTTCCTGTGTTGACTCTTTGAGCTGCACATTGATAGTGGTGAGATTATTCACCTGTTCTTCCAATCCGTCATAACCTATATAACTAAATACCAGTATTTCGTTAGTGGTATTGGGTATTTCAAGTGAGAAATTCCCGTTGAAATCAGTTACAGTTCCTCTGGTGCTGCCTTTAATCATGATTGTTACACCAATCAAGTCTTCTCCGGTTTTAAAATCTACGACCTTACCACTTACTTTACGGCTCTGTTGCGCTTGTAACGTGGCCATACACACCAGAAAAGCCATCAGGGTAAGAAATATTGTTTTCTTCATAAAAGTTTTCTTTAGCGGTTATCAATAGGTTTCTTTCCTGAATTTAAAAACATAGGTTTTCAAAGTCTGAAATTCTTTCCGGATGGTCCAATAGTTATCATCGGTTACTAACTTGGGAATGTAATTTGGTTTCCCGGCTGCAACTGTGGTTAATTCAATAAAATCGGAAGGTGCAGGAGCAAAGAGTTGCGCATATTTTTTCTCGCCTTCGAAGGTCTTTAACCGTATTTCAAGCTCATCGGCAGTCAACTGCAAAATTGTAAATCGCGACTGAATGTGGTAGAGCGACCACTGTTTTTGCACACTTGCCAACGTATCAATCACTGTTAGCTTGGTTACGGCATCCTTTTTATAGCTCAGATTGACTTTATTACTGTCGGAACTTAATGTTGGAATAAACTGCCATTTGTCGGTGGTAAAGTTTATCCATTGTCCATCGAGGATACTCCAGGTACCGTAAAATTTAACAGGACCTGCACCCTTGTTGTAATTTTTGAAGGATTGATGATAAGATCGATAGGCTCCATTGGCATCGATCAGCAATTGAAAAGTTTCCTGCTCGGGAGTCAGGTTCATCGGAATTCCATCTTCGGTGACCGAAACCTGCTTCCACAAGCCAATCGCAGCAATTTCTTCATATTGTTCCTTCTCACAGGAGAAAAGGGCAAATATTGAAAAAATCAGTATGAAAAGACTGTATCCTGTTTTCATTGTTGGATTATTTATTTGATTTCCATGTCAGCAACACGTTGAAATGTGAGCATGGTTTTGTTGAGTTTTCCGTCCTGATTAAAGTCAACACGTTCGAGCGTGAGGGAATTCTCCGATGCAACAGGAGTCCATGATGCCGGAAGATCGATGGCGATATTCAATAAATTTCCTGTAAAGTCCCATCCCGATCGTTTGACGATCGTTTTTGCCTTCACTGCCACTGTTGTGGAATCGCAAAGTATACAGATGTTGTTTTCATTAATTTGCAAGATGAGCCGTGTACTGTCTTTCGCGACAGCGATGTCATCAATTGTTTTTGAAGTTTGATGCCAGGTGCCAATCATTTTGGCGATAGTATCATTCTCTTCGGCATCTTTTTCACAAGCTGTTCCAACAAATAAAAAAAGGAATGGAATACAGCCTAAAAGAAGCCTATGAAAGGAGCTTCCATTAGAAAATTTTTTCATAGGTTTTACAATTTACAAAGGTTGCGAGTATTTAAAAAAATGATTTAAATACCTGGTATTTTGGTATTTATAATCAGATTAAAGGGAGAGAATAAATTCCCTCCCTTTAATCACAATCCTATTTCTCTAATTAATAATCACTTTCGAGGTGAAAACATTTTTATTTCTCGACACGGTTCTTACCAAATAGATACCGCTTTTATAGATCGGAATTTCAGTTCTGGAACTGTTTACCCTGTTTTTCTGTACTAATCCACCAAGGATGTTGTAAATTTCAATTGAAGCCACATCGCCTTCAACAACAATGTTTCCGTTTGCTGTAAAGATTTTTGTATTGTCCTTATTCAAATTGGTGGTGATACGGGTTGGGGCATCCACCGTTGCACGGGCTTCTTCACTGCCGTTAATAGCTATTGCGTCCAAATAGAAAACGCCGGCGGGTGAATTGATATAAGCATCCTTATCATCGCGACGAACATCAAAACGAACCGAAAGTTCAGAAACATAACCCAACGATGTTACATCAAGAACACAATCAATCCATTTGCCTTTATCATCGGTCCAATACTTAATGGCGTCACCGCTGTCCAATTGTTTTCCTAAGAAATCTTTTACATTCAACTGAACTACATAATAGTCTTTCGTTGCGTCCATTTCAGGAATGTTAACCATCACATGCAAATAAGAAGAAGCGCCAGCTACACCCACCGGAAGAGTTCCGGTTAATACGAAACGGGCTCCCTGCCACCATGAAGCATTTGCACTTTTATTAAACTTCATGATTGAAGCAGAGTTCAATGTTTCCATTTGTGTGGTGAACAGATTGGCTACAATTTCTGAAGTATTTTCGGCATGTTGTGTATCAAGTGTACCCACCCATTTGTTATACGAAGTTGTATTTCCAACAAAAATCTCCATTTCGGTATCGGGCAGTATGGTAACGCCACGAGGCAGATTACTGTTATTCAGTACGATTTCGTCGAAGTAATAGTTGGTTGGTGATTCGGCGCCACCACCCCAGTTACGGTCCATCAAAACACAGATTCGTGACAAAGTTTCGGCATTATCCATAAACCATTTCAGGTCGATCACAACATCTTCCCATACAACTGGTTTCGAAAGATTCAGATCAAAACGTTTGGTTCCTTTATCAGAATCTTCCCACGGAGTATCTTTATTAATATTCACACTGAAACCCTGATTCAGATTTTCCCTGAAATGATAGAAATGGAGATACCGGTTTTCTTCAGTAATCGTAATGGGCTCGGTCAAGTCCAAATTCAGAAAATCGGGCCACCAGCTTTTACCTTTCAATGATGATAGTTGCAACGCATTGTCAGAAGTATTTAAACCCGTTTTTACCGGATTTACCGTAGTTCTGGCAAAAGCAGGTTCTGCATCGGTTCCAAAATTCACATAACGGGCATCGTTTTTTATTTCAGTCATCGCCCAGCCAATCATGTCCATGCGCGAGAACAGACTTGGAGTAATGTCACCGGTATAAAGTTTTGTTTCCTTGATTGTTACCGGCGCTTTAACTACGGTACGTTGTTCTTCGCTGGCATTGATAGCAACTGCATCTAAATAAAATACACCGGCGGGAGAATTGATATAAGCATCCTTATCATCGCGACGAACATCAAAACGAACTGAGAGTTCAGAAACATAACCCAGCGATGATACATCCAGCACACAATCAATCCATTTGCCTTTATCATCGGCCCAATACTTAATCGCGTCACCGCTGTCCAATTGTTTTCCTGAAAAATCTTTTACATTCAATTGAACGACATAATAGTCTTTGGCAGCTTCCATTTCAGGAATATTGACCATAACGTGCAGGTAAGAAGAAGCTCCGGCAACACCAACAGGCATTGTTCCGGTTAACACGAAACGTGGGCCCTGCCACCATGAAGCATTGGCGCTTTTATTAAATTTCATAATTTGTTCAGAGTTTAAAACTGCCATTTGGGTTGTGAAAGGATTGGCAACTATTTCTGATGCATTTTCAGCGTTTTGCAAATCCAACGAACCTACCCATTTTTTGTAAGACGCTTCATTTCCAGGAAAAACCGACAATTCAGTTTCAGTATAAAGGGTAATACCACGTGGTAATTTACTGTCGTTCAGTGCAATTTCGTCGAAATAATAATTCGTTGGTGATTCAGCGCCACCACCCCAATTGCGGTCGATTAAAATACAAATTCTGGACAAGGGCTCGTTGTTATCCATGAACCATTTCAGGTCAATCACAACATCTTCCCAAACACCAGCTTTTGTAAGATTCAGATCAAAACGTTTGGCACCTTTATCCGCATCTTCCCAGGGAGTATCTTTATTAATATTCACACTGAAACCCTGGTTCAGATTTTCCCTGAAATGATAGAAATGAAGATACCTGTTTGCTTCTGTAATGACAATTGGAGCTGTCAGGTCGAAGTTTGCGAAATCAGGCCACCAGCTTTTCCCTTTCAACGAAGATAGTTGCAATGCATTGTCTGTTGCATTTAATCCTGTTTTTAACGGATTTACAGTAACTCTTGCAAAAGCAGGTTCTGTCGCGGTTCCAAAATTTACATACCGGGCATCGGTTTGTATTTCACCCATTGCCCATGAAACCATGTCCATACGGGAAAATAAACTGGGTGCAGTATCTCCGGTAAATAACTTGGTTTCTGCTGCTTTGGTCATAAATGAAAAGCAACCAACCACAAATAAAAGTAGAAATAATTTTTTCATAGGATATAGATTAAATTAATATTTAAGAAATTGTATAAAAACGAATTTCAGTCTCAGTCTTTATCAGATACAAAACTCAATAAGAATCAGAATTTCTCATTTCAATATTGTAACAAACAGTATAAATATTGTATCAG
>CAMDGL010000338.1 GCA_945897845.1 Chitinophaga pinensis
GTTGAAAGCATGTCACCCTGATCAAGGTGAGCAAAGGCTTTGAATCCGCCCGATTTACAGATAAAAGATTTTATAAGTTCCTGCTCTTCCGATCCATCCTGATTCAGCATCTTTTGCAGAAACAATCTGGCTGCAACTTCAGAACAAGGTGAATGCTGATCAACTACTGTTTGTTTCAACATCTTTCCTGCACCAAATTTTAGCAATCGGGGGAAAGGAAAAACTGCATCCAAAGTCAGGAACAACACAAAACTTCGGTACGACAAATTGATGGAATGGCGTTCCTTCCAAAATGATCTTACTAAAGAAATTAGCGATTTTATCTGTGAATTTCTTCCGGTTTGTAATTCCTTTTGAAGCAATACCAAACAACATTTTTCGATGAATCCGAAAACTTCAGAATTTGACTGTCGGGCAATAAATTGTTTTAATTGCAGAATAGCCCCTTCGACTGCTTCGCGTTCAGGGAGCGTCGCGCGATCTTCGGTCTTCAGTCTTCGACCTTCGGTCACTTTTTCCGCCGCTCTCAGCATCATCCCGCCAAACAACGAATAATACAGATCCGAGCTTCCTCCGCGATCCTGAAAGCCACCATCTGCATTTTGCTGACTGATCAAAAACCGGAAAACTTCGTCCTGTCCCTGATCATCAAGTAAGTTCAAAGCATTCCCGAGATGATCAATCATCTGTTTGTAAAATGGATCTTTGAGTGATTGGCCGTGCATTTCCAAGTGAGTTTAATTCCGGATAAAGTTTTGATTCTAAATATAATATTAGCAGACAAAATCTGGCATTTTTCCATTTTGCATTAATCAATGATTCTGTCTAAATCTCTGTATATGAATCGTATATTCAGGGAATCTTGTTGAATGTCAAACTTTAACTCTTTAAACTCTGCGTTTCTATATGACACACCTTTCTTTTTTCGTAATTCCTCAAGCTTATTCCACTGCTCAACATTTAAAACAATCTGTGCACATAATCCATCTCCCTGAATATAGAAAAACAGGAGCTCCCGACCATTTGATTCCACGTATTCTTTAAGCCAGTATCTTAGTTTTGACTTGTCTAACGTTTCAAGTTGTTTTATTAACTCAGCTTTATACTCATTCGAGTCTGGTGAGAATTTATCAAATAAAGGATTCGTATTTGTACAGTTTGGTCTGTCACAGGCACTAAATAATGTCAACAGACAATAAAGGAAGAACAGAATACTGGCTTTTGCTTTCATGGAACTATTTTTTGATGGGTTTATTCAGTAATTGAATCTATTGATACAACGAAATTACCTATCATATCATTACATATCAAAAAATCTTTCCGAGCACAGTGTATAAACTCAATTTCATTTTCAGGTTTTCAAGTTTATCGAGTTCGCGGTATGCTTTGCCGATATATTCCTGAAGAAGTTTTTCCGCTTTATGGTCTGTTTCATTATCCCGAATCAGCTCAGCGATTCGGAGCCGATTATTTTCAGCATAAAACAAGCGAAGATTTGCAGACGAAGACTCATCCATATTTTGTGATAATAACGAAAGCAGCAAAGGATAATCAGCTGGCTGGGTATGCTCGTTGGCTTCCCTGAATTCATCCAGATCGTCTTTTATTTGGTAAGCCATTCCGAAGTAACCTGAAAAAGTTTTCAGGATAGCCAAATCAAATTCAGGAGCATTGGCAGCAACGGCTCCGAGCAACAACGCCACACGGATTGCAGAACCGGTTTTCCGCTCGAAGATTTCGAGTTGCTGATCGAGCGAAAGAATTGTTTTGTGAGTACTTGCCAGCAAATCTGCACCCTGTCCCAACGACAAAGCCACATGCCCACTGGCAACGAGCTGATAACAGGCAGCCAGTTTGGCCGGATCGAGGGGTAATTTTCCCAGCAACTCGTATCCTTTTCCGAGCAGAAAATCGCCGGTATTGATGGCCACCGCGGTTCCGTTCAGTTTGTGAATGGTTTCGGTATCGTAACGAAAATCATCGTTGTCTTCGATGTCATCGTGAATGAGCGAAGCTTTGTGGAAACACTCCACCACAACGGAAAGTGAAGCCATCAATTCATCTGAAACATTTCCGGAGTAGGCCGAATAAGCCAAAGCGGTTAAAAGTGGCCGAATCCGCTGACCTCCGGTTAACATCGACTGAATAGCCAACTGACAAGTCTGGTTGTTGGACGAACCAAAAGCTTCTGAAAGGATTTCTTCAGAAAAGAACAAACTGACTTTTTCTTTCAGGGCTGAAACAGACAGAATGCGGAACTTTTCATTTTCCTGAAAAGCGGTCAGTTCATCGTTCAGCCAGCGGTTATCCACATCTGTTTCTGCACATCCTTCGAACAGCAAAGGAATGCCAATTACAGGGACAGCTGCGCGGGAAACCGGCTCAAATGATTTCTGAAGCACCGACATGCAACTCACACCAATCACCGCATCAACAGATCCTTCCTGAACCAAACTAACGGCTACCGTAGTACCCTCGGCAACGAGCGTGGAATAACCGAGTTCCTCCGCTTTTTGCAGAATGGAATCAATCTGACAGCTCTGGCAACCCGCACAAATCAATCCCAATTGGTCAATTTCAGCTTTGCAGTTGCTTTCGTTTTTCAGGCACTGTGGTATAAGCAGCAGCCTGCGGTTGAAAGGTGTGGCAGCCACAATCGGTCGCCAGATTTCGTTTCCGCAAACAACCATCGCAAATTCCCGAAAACTGGTATTGGTTTCAGTCAAAGCAATTACCTCATCAGCCATTTGGCCAATCAGAGAAAAGCTCGCCGGAGGTAAAATGCCCCTTTCGGCAACCAGTTCGCGGGCCGCTTTCCTCAACCGGTTTCGGGTGATGGCCTGCTCAGGAACAACCAGTATGTTTTCTTTTACTTTCAAATTATTTACGATTTATCTATTTACGATTTACCATTGACTCTTCGAAAAATAGGGAATGGTAATTTGTCCATTCATTTACAATTTCAATATTTACCATTTACCATTTATTTGTCGCCAAATTGTAAATAGTAAATCGTCTAATCGTAAATCACCCGTATGCTCCCAGCCCGAAAAATGCCCGCCTCTTGGCAAAACGGTAAATCCGGCTTTTCTCCGGAATCACTTCGCACGAACCATGACTAACAGTTTCGGGAGCCTTAGCCAAACGAACCAATTCGCCTTTCCTTCCTGAAGTATTTTGTGCATCGTGTTTTTTGACAAATTCAGCCAGCCACTGCGGATCTTCCATCACAACACAACCTTTTGTTTTTTGTTGAATACTGCTTCTGAAATCATTTAAAAAAGTCGATTCGGCATACAATCTGTCCAACGGTTTCTCATCCACATGATCGGTAGCAAACTGAATGATCGGGCAAGGTTCGACAAATCCGGAAGCATTAATGTGATGGCTCAGACCTTCTGCAGCCGGACACATGGCAATCCCATCCGCATCCCAATAGGTGTCGATAATGGCAATGCTGTATTTCATCCGGGCATCAACCATGTGCTGTCGAAGCTGTCGAATTTCATCCGGACTTAAAGCCAATTGATAATTGGGCTGATGACCAACTGGACGATAAATGTAGTACCACAAATAGGCAACTCCTTTGTTGATCAAAGAATTAATAAATTCAGGCGACATGGCCATTTCGAGGTTCGATTTGCAAACACTGATTGCCACACCGGTAACCAGTCCGGCTTTTATGCAGTTGTCGATTCCCTGATTGGCCGATTGGAACACATTTTTTCCGCCACGGCGAACATCTGCAACCTCTTCATCGCCTTCGAAACTGATCAAAGGTGTTACATTGGCACACTGCCGCAAAGTTTCCGCCACTTCAGGAGTAAGAAGCGTTCCGTTGGTAAACAACTGGAAATAACAATCCGAATGGTTTTTGAATATCTCCGGAAGTGGCTTGTACAACAGCGGTTCGCCACCCAAAATTCCGAAGAAATACGAACCGGCCTTTTTGGTTTCGTCAATGATCCGGTTGAGCTGTTCCGGTTTCATGCGGCTGTTTTTTTCCTTTCCCATCACCCAGCAACCCTGGCAATTCAGGTTGCAATCGTCGGTAACCGAAATAAAATTGAAGGCCGGAAAAAATTCGCCCTTCTTTTGCCGTTTCTGAAACCTTGCAAACGACATGGAGCCTTTTATGCCCATGTTCACCACAAATTTGTACAAACATCGTTTGTCGGTCCGGATCAGTATGTTTTTTAGTAATCCCATTTATCTGTTTTGGGTAGAGACGCAATTAATTGCGTCTCCGCATTTGATTAATTAAAAATTGAACCCTTGCAGGGTTCTGTTATTCAATTGGTCATCTGCCACGGGTTTCACCCTTGGTTAATCAAATTGAGCTCTTTCAGAGCTTCTTGCTCCGCGTTACTGCAGCTTTTCTTTCTCCTCCCCCTCGGGGAGGTCGGGAGGGGCTTTTTCTTCCAGCGCTTTTTGCCTTTCGGCCTCGGCCTGTTCAATCAGTCCTGCCCTGAAGATATTTCTTCGCATTGCCGAGCGTTGGTTCAGTGTCGAGATCAAACTGCTGTCCATTGCGAATTCTTTCGCTTTTGGTTCGGCACCTGGTTCGGCACCTGGTTCGGCACCAGCCAGCACACCGGTTTCTTTCAGTCGTGGAAAAATAATGGCCGAAGTCGGGCAGTTTCGCCCGCAAGCCGGACAATTGTTTTTACAGGCAAGCGGATTCACTACTTTCAGTTGTTTGTTGCCAAACGTGTAAACGCCGAACAAACAGAATTTGAA